>JASGCW010000062.1 GCA_030053945.1 Limnohabitans sp. | reverse complement strand
GATCAAAGCGAAGTAATACCTTCTCGTGAATATTTAGACGCTAAATTAGCTAGACTTGAAAAAGAGTTTGAAGGGAAAACAATTGAGAGACCTGTATTTTGGGGTGGTTATTTAGTTGAACCTAGAGAAGTTGAATTTTGGCAAGGAAGACCTAATAGATTGCACGACAGAATTAGATATAAATTGTTGGCAGATTTTAGTTGGAAAATAGAAAGATTATCATCATAAATTGTAAGATAAATAATTCAAATAGTTAAATTTTTAGCATTTTGTCGATTTTATTTTGTTTTTTGTCGATTGCGCTGTAATATTGTCCTATGAAATAAGATTGAAACGTTCTGGTGGGAACTTTCTAAATAGTTAGTTTTTTAGTTTGTTTATTTGATTGAAAAAAGTGCTACTCGACCCCAAAGAGAAGCGCTTTTTCATCTTTTATACCCTTTCTTTTCTTATTATTCCTTTACCATTATTTTATAAAGTTTAAATACTGCTTTATATTGTCTATCTAATGTCATAGTATTTAAGAAAAAACTGTGAAAAATAAAATAAAAATGCATTTTGTCGATTATATTTTGTTTTTCATCGGTTTTATTGTAATATTGTCCTATAGAATAAGATTGAAACGTTCCGATAGGAACTTTTAAATAGTTTAGTTTTTTAGTTTGTTTATTTGATTGAAAAAAGTGCTACTCGACCCCAAAGAGAAGCGCTTTTTCATCTTTTATACCCTTTCTTTTCTTATTATTCCTTTACCATTATTTTATAAAGTTTAAATACTGCTTTATATTGTCTATCTAATGTCATAGTATTTAAGAAAAAACTGTGAAAAATAAAATAAAAATACATTTTGTCGATTATTTTTTGTTTTTCATCGATTTTATTGTAATATTGTCCTATGAAATCGCCACAAGCAAGTAGTTTGCGTTTGCAAACACTAATAAATAAAAGCGATACCATATGTGACCTATTACAAATATGATTTTTCACATATGAAATAAGATTGAAACGTTCCGATAGGAACTTTCTAAATAGTTAGTTTTTTAGTTTGTTTATTTGATTGAAAAAAGTGCTACTCGACCCCAATGAGAAGCACTTTTTCATCTTTTATACCCTTTTGTTTCCTGTCTCTTTTAAATTTTTTGTGTTATTAATCTTTCTATTCTCGTAAAGTATTAACTGTAAAAGGTAGCTATTATTGTTAGGTGATGTATTTTTTTATCCATTGAAAGACCTATTCTCAACAAGTTTGTGGCAAATAATTGAAAATCATCGAACACTAATGAAAATAATTCAATGTGAGATAAACACCAATGAAGATAAGGCGACACGAGACGAAGTCGAACTAGCGAAGCATACCATAAGACAAATAAAAAACAAATAATTATTTCTTTCAAGTTTGATGAAAATCAAATTTTAATTGTAAATTTATACTAGGAAGTATGAAAATATGTTAGGTGTTAAGGTTGAAAATGGAATATAAAAGTGATTTGTTCAAAGGAAAAGTTAAAAAATGAAAATAAATTTGCATTTTATCGATTTTATTTTGTTTTTTACCGATTAAGTTGTAATATTGTCTTATAAAATAAGATTGAAACGTTCCGAATGGAACTTTTAAATAGTTTAGTTTTTTAGTTTGTTTATTTGATTGAAAAAGTGCTCCTCAACCCCATAGAGAAGCGCTTTTTCATTTTTTAGTACCATCTTCTTTTATTCTTTTTTGAATTTTCAGACTTTCTTGATTTGTTTTTAGAATTTGAAGTATTCCCTTTTTTGGAGTGCTGATTTTGTGCCGATTTTTCTTTAGGTTTATTTGTTTTCCAAGGAAACGGATGTTCGTTTACAATAGTTACTTTTTGACGAATTATTTTGCTGATTTCTTTCCAATAGGTTTCTTCGTCTTTTCCACAAAACGAAATAGCTACCCCTGAATTTCCAGCTCGACCTGTTCTTCCAATACGATGTATATAGGTGTCTGGAATATTAGGTAAATCATAATTGATGACAACAGGTAACATATCAATGTCTAAACCTCTTGAGGCTACATCAGTAGCGATTAGAAAATCTATTTCTTTGTTTTTGAATGATTCTAGTACTTTTAATCTAGCAGATTGTGATTTATCACCATGTAATGCGTCTGATTTTAGATTGTTTTTTTTGAGTAATTCATATACATTTTCAGCTCCTTGTTTTGTTCTGACAAAAATGATAGCCTCTTTTAGGTTAAGATTTTTAATGGTATAGAGTAAAAGCTGTTTTTTTTCTGATTTTTCTACAAAATAAACAGATTGTACAATGTTTTGAGCGGTAGGCTGGCTTGATTTTATTTGTATATATTTGGGATTTTGTAAAAATTCATCTGCTATTTCTCTAACTTCTATTGGCATTGTTGCAGAAAATAGAAGTGTCTGCCTGTTTTGAGGTGATAATTTAATAATTTTTTTCACGTCATTTATAAATCCCATATCAAGCATTAAATCTGCTTCGTCTATGATTAAATGATGTAAATGATTAGAATCTATGAATCCCTGTTTGTGTAAATCTAAAAATCTACCAGGTGTTGCAATAAGTATGTCTACTCCTTTTTTTAATTTTTCAACTTGTGAATTCTGATTAACTCCTCCATAAACTGTTAGTGTTTCACAGTTAGTGTATTTTCCGTAAGTGTTGAAGCTTTCTTCAATTTGAAGTGCTAGTTCTCTTGTTGGAGCAAGTACGATACTACGAATATATTTTCTCTTTTTTATGGATCCTACGATAGGAATTAAATAATTAAGGATGGGGATAGCAAAAGCAGCTGTTTTTCCTGTGCCAGTTTGTGCACACCCTACTAAATCTAAACCTTCATTTATTATAGGGATAGATTTTTCCTGAATCTCTGTTGGATTTTCGTATTTTTCTTCTTTTACAGCTTGTAAGATATTGCGATGGAGGTTAAACTCTTCAAAATTCATAGATTAATTTTTTACAAAGGTAGCTTTAAAAACTATATTGAAGTGTTTCCTTTTATGAAATCAGTAATTAAATGCCCAATCAATTTTCCTAATAGATGATTGTTTTTTTCATCTCCTAATGAAGGAGCGCCTTCGCAAATATGCAAATATGAAGCGTTTTTGTGTTTGCTGCACTGATAAATGAATTGTCTTAACTCTTCTACAGAAAAACCTGTTAGTGTCATAGCGCTAGAAGGGATGTTAGGAATTGAGTCAAGGTCTATTTCTATGCCAAAGGGATCTGATTTTATATGATTTAAGGCGTTTGTTATTTCAATTTTAAAATCTTTTTCTTCTCTTATTTTTATTTCGTCATAAGTGTTAAACTTTACTTTTTCATCTTTCGTTTTGATAATGTCTAAGACATTTTTAGATGTATAACTTTCGTGAAGACCAAAGATGAAGTAATTTTTTAAAAAACCTTCTTCAAATGCATATGAAAATCCATTTCCACTATGCCTGCCTTCTAAAATTCTAAAATCAGAATGCGCATCAAAATTGACAGCATTGATGGCTTTGCCTTTTCCTAAAGCGGTTCCCTTTATGTTACCATAGGCATTGTTATGACCGCCACCTATTATTATTGGAATCTTATCTGCTTTGACTATATGGTAGATGATATGAGATACTTCTTTATCTATTTGTTCTACTAATTTAAAAAGTTGTTTTCTGTCATCTGGATTGTTTTCGTCAAGAGTAGAAGCATCATTCATAAGTTTTTCAACATTTAGATGACCTAGAACAATTATTTTGCCCCCTTTATTGTATTTGTTGTGTTGAATGTTTGCAATACTTTTTATAGCACTTTCCCAAGCAGAATTTGTGCCGGCTCTTCCTAAGTTTGCTCTTACGCCAATGTCTTCAGGTATTCCTAAAAGGACATATTTAGAATCATTTTGTTTTAAAAAATCAAAGACATCAACATCTTTTGGTATTATGACCATTTTTTCTCCAAATTTTACTTCTCCATTGCGAAATGAAGTTATTTTAGAAAGGTCAGATTGTTTAAATCGAATTAAATTTTCCATTACATATATTTCAACTTCACCAAAAATACTATTTTTAGATAAAGTAAATGTAAGATTGACTTGTTAAAAAATAAAATTAATATATTAGCGTACTCAACATCTAAAATAAATATTAATGGAAGCTCAAAAAAGCAACAATTCGGGTTTGAAGGCAATTATTGTTATTCTTTGTCTACTTCTTATAGGTAGTCTTGGATATATGTTCAAACTGAGTTCAGATTCTAAGGATACTCAAAAAATATTAGTAGATGAAAAAGAATCTGTTTTGAAAGATTTAGCAATAGCAAAAGATTCTTTAGATGCTGCAATAGCAAGAAATACAGCACTATCTGATGAGTTGATTGTAGAAAGGGATAAAATACAGCAATTGATATCTGATGTTCAGCAAGCTAAAGAAAATTCTTCTTCTATGATGAAATATAAAGACGAGGCTTTAAAGCTGCGAGTGAGTGTTAATTTTTTGATGAAACAAGTTGAAACTTTAAAAAATCAAAATTCAAAATTGCTTATAGAAAGAGATAGTACAGTTCAAAAATTAAATGAAGCAAAAAAGTATAATGATACTTTAGTTAGTAAAAATGTTAAACTGGCTACAGATGTTGAAAGAGCTTCAAAACTTTCTGTATTGAATTTGCAAGTTTCTGCTGTCAGACAAAAAAGTTCAGGAAAACAAATTGAAACAGATAAAGCAAGTAAAACTAATATTCTAAAAATAAGTTTTATGATTGCAGAAAATCAAATAGCTAAATCTGGAGATAAGCAGTATTATATTCAGGTGGTTGATAGTAATAATGAAGTGCTAGGAGATATGCAGTCGGTTGTTTTTAGTGGAAAAACTTTAATTTATAGTTTTGTTTCTACTGTAAAATATGAAAATAAAACTGTAAAGGTCGAAAAAAACTTGACAGTAACTGATATTAAGGAAGGAGGCTATTATGTCAATGTTTTTGATAAAGATGAATTAGTTTCTAGAACATCATTTAATCTTAAATAGACACATTACATTTTTTTTAGTAAGTCCATATTTTAAATATGGACTTTTTTTATTTCTAATTTATTGTGTTTTCTTTGGTTTGATTTAAGTTTTTTTATTGATATGGCGATTTAAGTGTTAAAAAAAAATAGTTTTTAACAGGTAAAGTATTTTTTTTGTGTTAAATATCGATTTTTTTATGAAATTTAATTAAATAATTGTAATTTAGGAATATCAAATCCAAAAAACAAAATTTATGAATGGGAGAACTAATTTCTTAGGGCTCAGGGGACTCGTGTATGTCTTGTTGACTGCATTACTAAGTACAGTAGGGTTTAGTTATAAGATTTACGAAGATGCTAAACGCACAAAAAATCTTTTAATGAACCAAAAGATAGCATTGTTGAAGGATTTAACACAATCTAAAGATTCGTTAGAAATCATAATTTCAGAAAATACTTCTTTAAAAGCTGAATTAATAAACGAAAGACAAAAGGTGGTAAAATTATTGAATGAAATAAGTTCTAATAAGAATGTAAACCTTCAAGAGTTATTAAAATATAAGCAAGAAGTAAATAATTTAAAAGTTATAATTGCAACATTAACAAAAGAACGAAATGATTTAAAGAAAAATAATGATTTATTAAAGCTTCAACGTGATAGTACAATTTTGATTTTAACGAATGTAAAAAAACATAGTGAAGAACTTGAGGAGAAGAATTCTGATTTAAATAAAACTATAAAAAGAAGTTCGGTAATTACTATTGTGAATTTAAAAAGTATTCCTTTTAAACAAGCAAAAAATGGTGATTTAGAAAAAACTGATAAAGCAAGAAGAGTAAATTTACTTCAAATTTCATTTGTAGTTGTGGGGAGTAAATTTTGCAAGCCTTGTAATAAAGAATATTACGTGCAAATAATAGATAGTAAAAATAATATTGTAGGAGAAAGAAAATCTAAAAAATTTGGAGCTATGGAGTTAGATTATAGTTATGTTGCGCCTGTAATGTTTAAAAACGAATCTATGGAAGTTTCAGCTGATTTAGCAATGGAAAACGTAGAGAAAGGTACTTATTGGGTGAATATTTTTGATAATGGAAATTTGATTTCTAAGACAAATTTTGAATTAAAGTAATTTAGTTAGACTTGGGTTAATTTTAAAAGGCCTCGATTGGAAACAATCGAGGTTTTTTTTATTGGTCTCAAAAATAGTTAAAACTATGCACTTTAGTACATTTCTCTTTCAGGTTCTAAAAATCTATAAGCCGCAGATTACTAAGATTCGCACAGATTAATCTGTTTTAATACTTAATCTGTGGTAAAATTATTTACTCTTACAATGACAGACTTTCAGTCTGCTTCTTAAAACTTATGGACTTTCAGTCCATAGTGGCTTAGTTCTCATTAATGTTTTTATAAATAGCATATTGAACACAATAATAAAAAGGAAATGTGAAAAATATACCAATGATAAATGCAAATATTCCTAAATAGCCAAAAATTAATGCAATAACAAATAATCCTAAAATGGAAAAAAAGTTGTTATATGAATTTAATATACTTCTTTTTATAGCTTCTACCGCTGTAAGATTGTCAAAAATTACGTAAGGTATGGTAAGAAAGAATAATATTGATAATGATAAAGAAATAAGAGAAGGAGCAATTTTTCCAAAACTAGTAGTAGTGTTTATAATAGTTAAAAGTAAATTGCTAACAACAAAATTTAAGATTGATATTAAGATTGTTGAAGAAATAATTTTTCCGAAATAGCTACTGTTGACATATTGAAAAATAGTACCAAAACGTATTGGGTTTTCTTCATCAGCATCTTTCATCATTTTTAAAAAACCTGCATTAAAAGGTGCTATTAAAATGGTTATTAATAAAATACATCCACCATAAATCACCATACCTTGATAAGATAGTTCTTCTGGTTTGAATGTTTTTATTTTTTGTGTAAAGTTTTTTATACCTATAAAATAATCTACGCCAGTCATAAACATTGCTGTGAAAGATACTAGTATAAAGAAGAACGCAAATCCAGCAACACCATATGTTTTTTTGTAAATAGCAAATGCAGTGTTGAATGTATTCTCAAAATTAAGTTTGGGTGATGTGTTCATTAAAACCAGTTTAAAATTCTTTTAATCATTTTCAATTTTCCTTCATAAGGTGCATATCTCAACGGAATATCTAGCCAATTTGCTTTTTTGACAATCGGTTTTTTATGGGAAAAGGTGTCAAAACCTAGTTTTCCATGGTAAGCGCCTAGACCGCTATGTCCAACTCCTCCAAAAGGTAAGTTTTTGTTTCCAAAATGTACCATAGTGTCATTTATACAACCTCCCCCAAAAGAATATTTATTTAAAATCTCATTTTGAAAAGATTTGTCACTTGAGAAAATATATAGCGATAAAGGTTTTTCGTATCTAGAAATTATCTTATGTAAATTATCTTTATTTTCAAACGTTACAATAGGGAGAATAGGGCCAAAAATTTCTTCTTGCATGACTAGACTTTCAGGCATAGGCTCATCTAATAGGGTAGGAGCCATATAGAGTTCCTCCTCATTATGTTGACCACCGTAAAGAATGTACTGATTTTCGATAAGTCCTACTTGTCTTCTCCAGTTTTTTAGGTTAACAATTCTAGCAAAATCTTTTGATAATTGCGGATTTTCTCCAAGAGCTAATTCAATTTCTTTAATTAAAAGCGGAATTAGTTTCTTCTTCATTCTGTAATGCACTAGTAAGTAATCTGGTGCAATGCAAGTTTGTCCTGCATTAAGTAATTTTCCCCAAACTATCCTTTTTGCTGCTAATGCTAAATTTGCTGTTTCATCTACTATACAAGGACTTTTTCCGCCAAGTTCTAAGGTGACAGGAGTCAAATTTTCTGCCGCAGCTTTAGCTACAATTTTTCCAACTGGGACACTGCCTGTAAAGAAAATATAATCCCAACGTTTTTTTAGTAAATCTTGGGCAATTGTGGCATCACCAGTCACTACTAAAGCTTGTTTTACATCAAAAGTTTCTCTTACAATTTTCGAAATTATGGCTGAGGTATAAGGAGTAAGTTCTGAAGGTTTAAGTGTAACGCTATTTCCTGCTGCAAGTGCTGCAATTAGTGGAGAAAAAGCTAATTGAAATGGATAATTCCAAGGTGATATAATTAATACTTTTCCATATGGTTCATAGATAATCCAATCACGTGAAGGAAAATTTAATAAAGACGGAAAAACTTTTTTAGGTTTTGCCCAAGAATCTAAATTTTTGATGGTATTTCTTAAATCCGATAAAACATAACCTGTTTCAGTTAATACACCTTCAAATGCTGGTTTCTTAAAGTCTTTGTGTAAAGCTTCTAGAATTTCTTCTTCGTGTGCTAATATGCTTCTTTGAAGTTTTTTTAATACTTCTTTTCTTTGGGCTACAGAATACATGGCTTAATTTTTTTTTTAAAGTTAAAAATTAAATTGATTTCCAAATAACATCTTCTGGTACTGGAGCTATTATTTCAATTTCTTCTTTAGAAACTGGATGCGTAAATTTTAATTTTCTAGCATGCAAATGAATTCCTCCATCTGGATTGCTTCTGTCAAAACCATATTTTAAATCTCCTTTGATGGGACTCCCAATGGCTGATAACTGAGCGCGAATTTGGTGATGCCTCCCTGTATGCAAATTAATTTCTAATGCAAAATAGCTTTTCAGTTGTTTGATTATAGTATAATCTAAAATGGCTTTTTTGCTATCAGGAACTTCATTGTTAAAGGCTTTTGAGGTGTTTTTTTGTGGATTTCTTTTTAAGAAATGCACAAGCGTATCATTTGTTTTAGGAGGTTTGTTTTTTACCACAGCCCAGTAGGTTTTTTGAGTTTCTCGCTCACTAAACATCTTGTTTAATCTTTCTAAAGCTTTGCTAGTTCTCGCAAAAATTACTATTCCTGTGGTAGGCCTGTCCAATCTATGAACAACTCCTAGAAAAACTTCTCCTGGTTTGTTGTATTTCTCCTTAATATATTCTTTTACTACCTCAGAAAGTGGTTTGTCACCTGTTTTATCACCTTGAACAATATCTCCAACACGTTTGTTTATCACAATTATGTGATTGTCTTCGTGAAGAATTTGAAGATTTTCTTTATTTGAAATAATTTTTTCTGTCATCTGTTAACTGGAAAACGGTTAACTGATTAGTATTGTTCGGAAGCATTAGGAAAGTCAACTGCTTTCACATCAGTTACATATTGTCCAATCGCTTTTGTCATATCTTCATATAAATTCATATAGCGACGTAAGAATCTTGGACTAAACTCGTGAGTCATACCTATCATATCGTGTAAAACAAGAACCTGTCCATCTACTCCGCTACCAGCTCCAATTCCTATAACTGGGATAGAAATGCTTTCAGCTACTTTTTTTGCTAATGCTGCTGGTATTTTTTCTAACACTAGAGCAAAACAACCTATTTTTTCTAAAAGCTTTGCGTCTTCTATCAGTTTCTCTGCTTCTTCTTCTTCTTTTGCACGAACAGTATAGGTGCCAAATTTATAAATAGATTGAGGTGTTAAGCCTAAATGTCCCATTACAGGAATACCTGCTTGAAGAATTTTTTTAATAGAATCTTTGATTTCTTTTCCGCCTTCTAATTTTACTGCGTGACCTCCGCTTTCTTTCATTACTCTAATAGCTGAACGTAATGCTTCTTTAGAGTCAGATTGATACGAACCAAAAGGTAAATCTACTACAACTAAAGCTCTTTCAGCCGCACGTACAACCGATGATGCGTGATAAATCATTTGATCTAAAGTGATAGGTAATGTCGTTTCGTGTCCTGCCATTACATTACTCGCAGAATCACCTACAAGTATAACATCGACCCCCGCCGAATCAACAATTTTAGCCATAGTGAAATCGTATGCAGTAAGCATAGATATTTTTTCACCTTTGACTTTCATATCAAATAAAGATTTAGTTGTTACTCTTTTGTAATCGCTTTTTGCTGTTGACATATTAAAATTAGAGTTTAGAATTTAGAATTCAGAAATCATATTTAGTCCCGAATCATCAGGATAGAATTCTTAAAAATCAAATTTAGAGTGTAAAATTAGTAAAAAGAAAACGTTTGGTAACTATTCAGCTATTACTTAATTTTTTTGATATTGATCCCGAAGCTTCGGTACAAAAAATTTCAATTTCGAAACTTCGGTACAAAAAGTATCAAATAACCAAAATGTTTGACTTTTTGAATCATTAAAATATTGGAATTTATTTGTACTTTGTTATTTGTGTTTTGTTATTTTACTTTTTATTCAACTAGTTGAATAGTTACTACGTTTGTAACAAAAAAGTTTAAATTAATACTAATCAAGAAACTTAATTTTTAGGAGTATGAAAAAAATTGCTATGGTTTTGGTATACTTGGTTTCTTTTTCAGGAATCTCTCAGACACAAAGTGTTATAGCTTCTGTAGATGCTTTTTTTGATGGTTTTCACAAGCGAGATACGCTAAAAATGAAGGTGGTTTGTGATAAAGATATGTTATTACAATCTATAATAGAGAATGATTTTGGTTCGCATTTAGAAAATGAACAGTTAGCAAAGTTTTATAAAACAGTTGCTTCTGTTCCTAAATATGTGAAATACCAAGAAAAATTATTAGACTACAAAGTAATGATTGATGGATATATGGCTCAAGTATGGACTCCGTATGAGTTTTATTTGAATGATAAAGTTAGTCATACTGGAGTAAATTGTTTTACCTTACAGCTAGATAATAACCCTAAGAATCCTATTTGGAAAATAGTTCATATTATTGACACCAGAAGAAGTAAAGGAAAAAGTTGAGATTTAATTTTTTTGTCAAAACCTGTCAGGTGTAATACAAAAAACGAGTTTAGGGCAGCCAATATCTACATCTTCATCACAATAAACTCAGATCTTCTGTTTTCTTGATGTTCTTCTTCCGTACAATTAGATTCGTTTGTAGGTTCGCAACCACAATCATTTACGAGTTGTGATTCACCGTAGCCTTTACCTGTTAAACGTTCTGCTTCAATGCCATTAGTAACCATCCAAGCTATAGAGGATTTAGCACGTCTATCAGATAATTTAAGGTTATATTGTGCAGTTTGACGGCAATCTGTATGTGAACGAACATCAACTTTCATGGTAGGATATTGTTTCATCACCTCAACGATTTTTGCTAAATCTACCGCTGCATCTTCTCGAATATCTGATTTATCTAAGTCAAAATAAATATTTTTAATCCCAAATATTTTTGCCAAATCACTTCCTTCGGTAATTTCGTTTACTTTTTTACTTATTTCTAATGGTAAAATGGACTTGCCACTTTGATTAGGAATATCGATAGGTTTTTCGTTTGTATCGTATTCAGGTTTTTCGGCTCTAACATAATATTTTTTTCCTGGAATAACTTTAAATCGATAAGCTGCCTTATCATCAGTTTTTGATTTAGCTATTACATTAAACTTATCATCAAATAAGGAAACATCAGATTCAGGAAGCAGTTCTTTGGTTAGTACATCGGTTACAATTCCTTCTAAAAGATGCTCTATTTCTAAAGTAAGTGGAGTCTTTTCTAAAAAACTATAAATATCATCTGATCCTTTTCCTTTATCCCGATTAGAAGAAAAATAGCCTTTACGATTACTGTCAATAATCAAAGCAAAATCATCCATAGGACCGTTTATTGGTTTACCTACATTTAAAATGGGATTAGATAATTCATCATTAATTAAAGTCACAAAAATATCTAAACCACCTAATCCAGGGTGACCATCAGAAGCAAAATACAATTCATTTTTATCTGATACATAAGGGAAGGTTTCTTTAGCTTCGGTATTAATTTTCTTTCCTAAATTGACTGGTTCGCCATATTTGTTATCAGGCAAGATTTCAACTTTATACAAATCAGATTGTCCTACCGTTCCTGGCATATCTGACGCAAAAAACAAGGTTTTTTCATCTGGACTTAAAGCTGGGTGCGCAACATTATATAGATCACTATTAAAAGGTAATTCAACCAAATTTCCCCATTCTTCTTTATCATCAATTGTTGCCTTATAAATTTTTAAGTTTACTACTCGGTCTTTGTCTTTTCCTACTTTTCCATTTAAGAAATTATTTCGGGTAAAATAAACTGTCTTCAAGTCTTTTGTAAACACGGGAGTATCTTCGTGAAACTTCGAATTCAGTTTTTTAGCAAATCGTTCTTCTTCTTTTAAATTATTATTTTCAGTTCGATTTGATACAAATAGATTGGTAAAGGAATCGTTAGTCCATTTTGTTTTAATTTTTGCAACTGCTGATTTTTCTCTAGTGGTAGAAAAAATGACTTTATCACCAAAAAAAGCAGGACCATAATCTGAATATTTTGAGTTGATTGAGGTGGTTTCTATAGTACATCGTCCCGAATTTTTTTCGATAATACTTTTATAATCTCTCTGGCTATCAAAAAGTTTTGCCCTAATGTCGTTTGGCGATGAAAGTTGGTGAAATTTGATTAAATATTCATCTGCTTTCTTATAATTTTCGGTAGCTTTCAGTGTTTGTGCATAGCGATAGTAGTATTCGGTAGGGATATTCTTTTCAGATTTAAATAATTGAGCATACCATTTATAAGCTTCTTTTAATTTGGCATTAAAATAATAGGAATCACCCAACTTTTGAAAAAGTTCTTTCGAACGATATCCTTTTTCCGCCACTTTCAAATAGGTTTCGATAGCACTAACATATGCCATATCTTTATATTGCGCATTTGCCTTTTTTAAATCTGCTTCTTGTGCAAATGTATTTGTTACATAAAGGATTAAAAGAAAGTATATTTTTTTCATTTTGATTACTTTTTGTTTGCTGAGGGCATTAACTTTCTTAAAAGAAACGAGGTGTCATTACTTTATCGTAATTTTTGAATAACTCATATCTTAAAAATATTTCGTGTGATCCTGAATTAAAATTTCCTAAACGGGTTACATCTCTATCATAAGCATAACCTATTAACCACGAATCACTTATTTGAAATCCAATCAAAGCACTTGCCGCAGCATTTACACGATAAGCAACTCCTAGTGTCAATTTATTATTGAACCAAAAATTTCCTGAAAGATCTATTTGAAGCGGTGCTCCACTAGCAGCTTTTAGCATAAGTGCAGGCTTGAAATCTACCGATTTAGATAAAGCAAACACCTGACCAGCTATAAAATGATAGTGCATTTTGTCACTCGCAACATATTTAATATCGTTGTTGTAATAAGTTTGCTCTAACATATAAGGAATAGAAAAACCTACATAAGTCTTATCGGAGTAGAAAAAAAGTCCACCACCTAAGTTGGGATAAAATTTATTGTCAATATTTTGTCTTGCCCCTTGTAAAGGTTCATTAGTGTCATAAACATATAATTTGTTAAAATCGACATTGAAGAAATTAGCGGTAGCTTTTATTCCAAAGGCAAGCTTAAATTTTTCTGATGTTGGCACATTATAACTTAAATCAACAGAAATAGTATTCTCATCTGATGGTCCTAATCTATCATTTATGAAACTCGCTCCTATGCCTACACGTTGGTTTGCACCTAGTGGTGTGTGTAAGGTTACTGTATTAGTGACTGGTGCACCTTCTAGACCTACCCATTGTGATCTATGCATGGCTAATATGCTTAAACACTCTCTTGATCCAGCATAAGCGGGGTTTATATTGAGTGTATTGTACATATACTGGGTATATTGCGATTCTTGTTGTGCTTGTAAACAGATGCTGAGCAATAAAAACCAAAATAAAATAATATTTCTTCTCATTTTTTATTTTTTTGACCTCACAATTAGTATTTTTTTGTATCCATTCTGGCTTTATTTTATTAGTTTGATGATAACTCAAAGTTTAGGTAAATGCCAAATAGCAATCCCGAAGCTTCGGGATTGTCATTTGAATTTTGTTATTTGTTTTTTGTCATTTATCTAACTTATTGAATAGTTAAAATTATCTATTAACGAATACATAACTTGATTTTTGAATTTCTTCACCATTTCTCCTAGTATATTTTATAATATAATAATAAGTACCCTCAGGCAATTGTTGTTGTTTTTGTATCGTAATTCTTCCTTCTGACTCCCCTTTAAATGATTTGTCAGCATTATTATATCCATCTACTTCATAAATTAAAATGCCCCATCTATTATAAATTTCGACGTGATTATTGGGATATTTTTCAATTCCTTTGATGTGAAAATAATCATTAATTCCATCCCCATTTGGTGTAAAATGATTAAAAATTTCAACAGGGGTTTCTTCTTCTTCAACAATCACTTCTTTAGGTTTTACCTCTACAATAACCGTATTGGAATTAGCTGTTTGTGTTGAGGTTGTTCCATTAATATTTGTTATATAATTCGCACTAGCCGTATTAGGAATAAAACCAACAAAATTTTGATTTATAAGAACTCTAAATTTTATTGTTACAGGCGCGCCTACATTGATAATTCCTGGTAATTGACCTGTAGAATTTATTAATCTAGGTGTAGCAAAAGGCATAGTACCAGAAATATCTGCCACGTTTATTCCATTTACTGTTGTCGAATTAGGGACATAGGTGGTGTTAGAAGGAATAACATCTTGAAATGTCGAGTTGTTTGACATTAAGTTACCTGAGTTAGTTACCACTATTGTATATTCTAAGACATCTCCGGACTGCGCTAAAGTGGCTGGATTTACTCCGCTGGTAATATTAGCAACCGATTTAACTGCGGTGAGTAATGGATTTAATATTGGTGCAGCACATGAGCCCAAATCAAAGACCGTGGGATTTGCGGTTCCTACAACTACTCCTTGCAAACTCGAGGAAGCTAAATCTACCGAAATTACCGTAGCTCCCCAATCACTTGTTGTAATTAATTTTCCCGTAGTGTCAAATGCTAATCCTGTTGCTGCATTTGGACCTATTTGTCCTAAACTCATTGCTTTTAAAGTAACTAAGTCAATCACATACAAATAGGAAGCGCCTGTGCCATTTATTGACGAATACCAATACAAACGACCATTACCATCTAAAGCCATATCTCCATAAGCTAGCGTACGGCCTATAGTATCTGAAGACTCAAAAATAATAGCCCCTAAATCACTCGCAATTGTAGGACTTCCAAAAACATTTTTCCGCAAATGTCGAGAGGTATCTACATAATATACATTTCCTGCAGGATCTGCGGCTTGTCCAGCCATCAAATTTACAAAGGTAGCGCCAGTATTGGTTTGAGTTGTTAAGTCTGAACTAAAAACTGGAGAAGAAGAAAAAAAGCCATTATCGTAATATGCATTACCATTTGCAGATACTGCAAAACCACCCACGTTTTGAGGAGCGGTAAAGACTGGTGTCATTGTAAATCCGTTTAATTCATAGATGGTATTTCTGCCAGAGGAATAACCTGAGGCGTAAATTTTATTACACGAGGTAGCAAATACTTGTTTAGATTGTTTTGGATCTTTAATTTGAGTATTGTTTGATTGATTGTTTTCTTTTTTTGAGGTTACTGGAATAGCGTTATTTGTAGGCTGTATTTTTGTTGATTTTGTATCTTGAGCAAAAAGAGGAGAACTGAATAAAATTCCAATCATTAAAAATGAAATAGTGAGATTTATTTTGATTTTATGGGTTAAGTAATTGTTTTTCATAATCTTAAAATTTCATTTGTATCAAAAATAATCAAAACTATCCACTTTTACGTAATTTGTTTTTAGTTTCGAAGGCATTCGCTTTTAAAAGCATTTAAAAAAAATGAAGAAATAACCACGATAGCTATCGGGAGTGACTATTTTTTAAATGCGGGTGCCATATATTTGAATGATAAAATTAGGCATACTGGTTTAAATTGTTTTATTTTTGCAGCCTGAAAATAATCCTAAAAATCCTATCTGGAAGATTGTTGTTACTATGAATGCCAGAAGGAGTAAAAAAGTAGTAATAAATGAAATTGTTTTATAAAGTTATTAGCGTAGTTCTTATTTCGTATAGTGTATTTGCTCAAGACAGCATAAAAGTAGATAAACCCACGGTAGATTTATCAGGTTTTGTAGATGTGTATTACAACTATGATTTCTCAGATGCAGATAATTTTAAAACCAAAAACTTCATATATAATTATGCCCGACATAATGAATTTAATGTAAATATAGGTTTAATCAAAGCCAGTATTTCATATCAAAATGTCTATGCAAAACTAGCGTTGCAAGCAGGAACTTATGTAAAAGATAATTACGGAAATTTGAATTTGTTTAATGAGGCCTATTTAGGTGTATATGTAGATAGGTCAAGAAAAACTTCGATCGAAGCTGGGATTATGCCAAGTTATATTGGTTTCGAAACCGCTTCTTCTCATTCTAATCTTACCGCAACACGTTCGTTGATAGCTGAAAATTCACCCTACTATATGACGGGGGTAAAATTTAATCACCAACTTTCAGATAAAATTTATTTATCAGCAATGTTTTCAAATGGTTGGCAACGTATCGAGAAAGTGTCAAAAAAATCGCTGCCAAGTTTTGGAACACAATTACAATATAAAAAATCAGATACAGAAACTTTTAATTGGAGTACTTTTATAGGTGACGAACCCGTGGAAGATTTTTTCAGAACCCGTTTCTTTAATAATTTATATTGGGACAAACAATGGGGCGAAAAGTGGAGAACTATACTAGGGTTTGATATAGGAGCTCAGAAAAAAGCAGAAGGTACAGATTATAGTTCTTGGTGGGGAGCTGCGTTTATTTCAAAATATGCTATCACAAAAAAATGGGAAACAGCAATACGAACAGAATATTATAACGATGTTGATAATGTTATTGTTGATCCTACTGGAATAATTCCAAGGGAATTTACACCCTTTAAAACCTTTGGAAGTTCTGTAAATCTTGATTTTTTACCTAACTCTAAAATGAAAATTAGAACCGAAGCTAAATGGTTTAATGCTACGGAACCTATTTTTAAAGAAAAAAGAGATAGTTTTATGGTAGTTACTACAATGAGTTTTGAGTTTTAAATGCTTTATCAATCCAGCTAGCAAGTATTGCACCCATAATGTAACAAATCAAATCGGTAAAAAGAAAGCCTTGACCTAATATATATTGGCCTAATAAAGTTTGTCTCAAGCTAACTAACCAAGTAGCTTTATATAATTGTGAAAATTCTATCGAAAAGCAAAAAAGTAGTGTTAATAAACTACTGGTGATTATTCTTTGATTTGGAAATAAAAATCGGAAACCAAAATAGATCAAGCAAGAATATAAAACATCGCCTACAAAATGAGGAATTATATTCACTTGCCTTGATAGAATGCCAATAATAAGAGTAACTATACAAAACCAAAAATAAGTCAAACGACTAGCAAACATTAACAATCAGCCATATTTACAGCAATAGCAAGACCGCCTTCGGAGGTTTCTTTGTATTTAGAATTCATATCTTTTGCGGTTTGCCACATAGTATTAATAACTTTGTCTAGCGGCACTTTTGCATTTTTAGCATCGGTTTCTAGGGCTAATTCTGCGGCATTAATTGCTTTTATTGCTCCCATAGTATTTCTCTCAATGCACGGAATTTGAACTAATCCACCTATAGGGTCACAAGTTAGCCCTAGGTGATGTTCCATAGCGATTTCGGCTGCCATCAAAACTTGTTCAGGTGTTCCCCCCATTACTTCGCATAATGCAGCTGCTGCCATAGCAGAAGAAACTCCAATTTCGGCTTGACATCCTCCCATTGCGGCAGATATAGTTGCTCCTTTTTTGAAAATAGCACCTATTTCGCCTGCAACCATCAAGAATTGTTTTACTTGCTCTTCATTGGCTTGGTGATTTTCAATAACCAAGTAGTACATTAAAACAGCAGGAATCACACCAGCACTACCATTTGTAGGTGCTGTAACAACACGACCTAATGAAGCATTAACTTCGTTAACAGCTAATGCAAAGCAAGAAACCCATTTCAAAATTTGGCGGAATTTTACTTCTGTCTTACGTATAGTTTCTAACCATTCTTGTGGAGATGAATAATTAGCTAGCCCTATCAGATTTTGGTGCATATCAAAAGCACGACGACGCACGTTTAGTCCTCCAGGTAAAATACCCTCAGAATGACAACCTATAAACATACACTCTAGCATTGTATTCCATATTCTAAGTAATTCATTCTGAATTTCATCTTCGGAACGTAATGCCTTTTCGTTGTCATAAACAATTTCAGAAATTTTACGGTTTTGTGTTTGGCAATAATTTAAAAGTTCTGAAGCTAAATCAATGGGATATGGAAATGTATTTTTAGTGTCTTCTTTTTCAGAAGTAATTTCTTCTTTTATTACAAATCCACCACCTATAGAATAAAAAGTTGAAGGATAAGATTTATTTTCATAAAATGCGGTAAAAGTTAATCCATTAGCGTGAAAAGGAAGAAAGTTTTTGTTGAAAATAATATCTTTTTCAATCTTAAAATCAATTTCTTTTGTATTGGCAAGTTTTAATGTATTTGTGTTTTTGATAGATTTTATAATGCCGTCTATATCTTTTACAGGAATGTATTCAGGGTCCTGACCACTTAAACCAAGCATAACAGCTAAGTCAGTAGCGTGTCCTATACCAGTAAGTGATAATGATCCATACAAGTCTATTTTGACACTGGTTACTTTTGAAAGAATTTCTAAATCAGTAAGTTCTTTTAAAAATCGTTCTGCTGCACGCCAAGGACCTAGTGTATGTGAACTTGAAGGTCCTACACCAATTTTTAACATATCAAATACTGAAATACAGTCTGCCATAAAAATTACTATTTATATTACAAAGATAGGCTCAATTTACTAACAAAAAAGTTATAAAAAATTAAAAAAATGTGTACTTCCAGTTTTTAGATTTATTTTTGTGGTAGTAAATGATTTTTTAAATGTCGAAACTCTTTAGATTTCAGGAATATAAAGCACTTGTATATAGAATTTTTTTGGCTTACGGATTTTATTCATTAGCTCGTTTTTTCTTTTTCCTTTATAATTACAAATTGCTTAAAGTAGAGTCTTTTCAGCAATATTTAGCTTTGAATTATCACGGATTGGCTTTTGATACTACGGCTATATTATATACTAATTTATTGTTTATCGTTTTTTCTATTTTGCCTTTTTGGATAAATACAAAAAAAGGATATCAAACTATCTTAATGTGGATTTATTTTATTTGTAACTTCATAGGACTTGCAGTAAATTTTCTTGATTTTATTTATTATAAGTTTACTTACAGCAGAAGCACTAGTGCAGTGATGGATATAGTCCAAAACGAATCAAATAAATATGCCTTGTTTTTTAGATTCATAGAAACCTATTGGCACGTTTTTCTGTTGTTTTTTGTAACCTTCTTTTTTTGGATTTATCTATATAAAAGGGTTAAAGTTCAAGAAACTACTATAAATAATAAAGTGAAATATTTTGGATTTTCTACATTAGGTCTGCTATTAGTAGCGACAATGGTTATAGGTGGTATTCGAGGCGATTTTCAAAAAAGTACTCGGCCTATAAATAATATAGATGCTAGTAGATATGCAGAAAAACCCCAACATGCAGATATTGTATTAAATACAGCATTTTCTATTATTAGAACTTGGAATACTAATAGTTTTAAAAAGATTAATCTAGTTTCAGAAGCCGAAATTCAAAAGCATGTAAAACCTGTAAAAAGGTACAACACAAATCCGCTCACAAAGCCTAATGTTGTCGTGATTATTACAGAAAGTTTTGGGAGAGAATATTTAGGAGCTTTTAATAAAAATTATAAAATTGAAGGTTATAAAAGTTATACACCATTTTTGGATTCTCTAGCGCAACATAGTATGATTTATACGAATGCTTTTGCAAATGGAAGTAAATCCATTCACGGAATGTCTTCGGTAATAGCAGGTATTCCTTCTTTTCAAGATGCATTTACCTCATCCCCGTATCCAAAACAAAAAATTCAATCTTTGGTTTCCGTATTCAAAGATCTTGGCTATGATACTTCGTTCTTTCACGGAGCTGCTAATGGTTCGATGGGGTTTTTAGGTTTTGCAAATATTTTAGGATTTGACCATTATTATGGAAGAACCGAGTTTAACGATGATAGTGAATATGACGGCTCTTGGGGAATCTGGGATGAGCCATTTATGCAATTTATGAAATCGGAATTAGATAAAAAGAAAACTCCTTTTTTTAGTACGATTTTTACGGTTTCATCGCACGAACCATTTATTCCGCCAGCTAAGTATAATGATACATTTCCTAAAGGGAATATACCAATGCATCAAGTAGTTGGTTATACGGATTATGCTTTCAAAAAATTTTTTGAAAGTGCAAAAAAGCAACCTTGGTTTAAGAATACTATTTTTGTTATAACTGCTGATCATTGTAATCAAGTGTTTTATCCTTTTTACAACCAAGTTATTAATAGACAAGCGGTGCCAATTTTAATCTATAAACCTGATGGAAGTTTGAAAGGCGAATGTTCAGATTATGCGCAACAAATAGATATTTATCCAACAATTTTAGATATGATTGGTTATAATAAGCCTTTCAGAAGTTGGGGCAGAAGTTTGCTTTCTGAAAATGAAGTAAAACCCTTTGTATGCAATTATAATGGGAATCAATATCAGTTTATGCAAGGAAAATATATTTGTACTTTTGACGGAAAGACAATAACAGGTGTTTATTCTAATACAGATTATGGTTTAGAAAAAAATATAATCAGTCAAGTTTCAGGTGTTGATGTAGAAGAGTTAAAAATCTCAGCTAAAGCTTTTTTACAAGATTATATGGCGAGGATAATAGATAAAAGAATGGATATTAATTTAACACAGGACATTCGCTTTTAAAACAATTTAAAAAAATGAAGAAATAACCACAGATGCACAGATTTTATATTTAGTTTTTTAGAAAATTAATCATAAAATTATCCGCTTTGCGGAAATAAATATTAAAATTTATATTTTATCAAGTTTATTTTAATCTGTGCAATTTTTAAACGCAAATGCAGTGAATTTAACAAATCATAAATAGTTATTTTTAACTAAGTGGTTAACTTTGTAAAATGAAAAACTGGAAGAAAATAGTTGGAATAATCATAATAATTGCTGCTTTTATTGGTGGTAAGGAATATTATGATATGAATATCAGACATAATTTTGAAGTTATAACCGAAGGTAAAGTTTATAAAAGTGGTGTTTTGCCTCCAGATGAAATTGCAGATTATGTAAAAAAATACCATATTAAATCAATTGTTGATTTGCGTTTTCCAGGTACAGCAGATTTAGTCAATAATCCTGAAATTCCTGAAGAATTGACCGCAGAAAAAGAAGCGGTTGAGAAAATTCCGGGGGTGAATTATTTTAATAATGGTTCAGATCAGGTTCCGACTCAGGAAAATTTAGATAGCTTTTTTAAAATAATGGATAACCCAGCAAATTATCCAGTTCTAATTCATTGTTATCACGGTGTGGGACGTGCAGAATTATATTCAGCTGTTTATAGAATTGAATACG
Source organism: Limnohabitans sp. (assembly GCA_030053945.1). Classification (GTDB taxonomy): domain Bacteria; phylum Bacteroidota; class Bacteroidia; order Flavobacteriales; family Flavobacteriaceae; genus Flavobacterium. The sequence continues at coordinate 2,162 of JASGCW010000062.1, read as the reverse complement.
AAGGTTGGAATAAAGATAAAGCTAGAGAAGCAACAAGAGCATTTACTAAATTTACGGCTTTTGATTTAGGTGAACCTAAAGGCGATTTTCTTCATAATTATAAAAGTAGAAAAGAGAAAAATAAGTAAAAGGATTTTACTTTATAATTTTGATTGTCGTTAAGGTTTATTGCTAAAGGATATTTCTTAAAAAATGACTAGTTTTCTGTATTCAATAACTCTAAATCAATATAAAAACACTGAAATTCAATATAAAAAGACTCTTTTAGATAGAAAAAAGATTGATTTTCAATATTGAAACACTGAAATTCAATATAAAAAGACTCTTTTAGAGGAAAAAAGACTGAATTTCAATATAAAAAGACTGAATTTCAGTCTTTTTTTTAAAAAGTTAATCTGGAGTAGTTTCGTTATGCCATTCTTTTTATGAGCTTTTCGGTTTAAAGTTTTCTGAAAATATTCAATCAAAATACTCATTACCTCTATAATCTAGCCAACCTGTTTTATCGTATTCGTCTTTAAAACGACAAAAATATATTTGAAATTTATCCAATTCTTTATACTTCTTGTTATTTATGCCATAGTAAGTATATAAGTTGTTTTTGCACAATTTTAATGGATGAGCAACTCCAAACGATTGTATAGAATCATATTCTATAGGTATAATTTCTTTTACATCATACCTCAATTCACTTTTTGTATTAAATTCAAACACGCCATATTTCCCATTTTTACTAACAATTAGCCATTCTCTAGGCAGAGTGATTGTTTCGTATTTATCATAATAGTCTAGCTCGTTAAATTTATAGGTTTGTAAATTGTTTAGGAATCGAATCGAATCGAATTGATGATCGTTGTAACCATATCCAGCATCTAAATTTATTTTTTTAATTATGGTTATACTCATTCTATTATTATATGGGTGTTCTTCTGTTACAATGGTATTATCTAAAAATTTATTTTTTTCAAATGAATAGCTGTAAGTACCAAGATTACCACAACCAGAACGTATTAGTTTTTCTTTTTGTACTTCCTGATTTAAAAAGTTAACCTTAAAAACTTCTTTATTTGCTAATACTTGAAGCGTTTTAGTATCGGGATACGTCCTAGGATAAGCAGCTTTGAGGTCTTTGATATTAAATTTATCTAAACGAGTATTATAAACATCACAAATAGTCTCTGTCTTTGCAATAATGTAATTTTGATCTATATAAATGGAATCGTATTTTTTTTCAAGCAAAACATCACCAAAAATATTTTTGAGTATTCTTTTATTGTCTCTGGTTTTATGAATTTTATAAAAATCATTTTCTTCAAAATCTTTTATGTTTTCTAATAAATTTTTTTCATTGTAGTTTACAATTTTTCCATTTGTAAAATCCTCAGACCTATATTTAATAATTGTTTTTTTGCGAGTAGGTATAATATAACCATTCTCATTTCCTATCATCATTATACTCTTGTTTTGACCAAGGTTTACTAGATAAAAATAATCGAATTCTGTTGAGGTAAGATGCCAGCCTTTAACATCTTTACCTATAGTGTTATCAAAAAAATCTTCAAAAGAGTAATACTCTACCATTACAATTTGATTGTTGAACAAACTAAAAACCTTTTTTTTATTATCATCTACCAATTCTATTTTTTTGTTCTTGATGTAGGTTTTAATATTTACAGATTGTATATCTTCTGTTTTGATTAATTTACTTGATTTGATTACTTTTTCGCTTACTTGAGAATATTTGTCAAATTCATAAATAGGAGTTAATTTATTTACTTCATTTTCGCTTTCATCTTCCAGAGAAACTTTATACGGGATGTTATTGTTTAAAGAAATAAAATCTATACTATTGTCTTTATATATCACGCAATTTATTTTATCCATTTTTAAAGACATCTGTCCAAAAACACTTAGAGTGAAGAAAGCGAAAAATAGTTTATAGAAATGGTTTAAAAGTCTAGTTATCATCTGGAAGTAGATATTTAAAAGTTTGATATACTTTATTTTTGTGTTTTAAAATTAATCTGGAGTAGTTTCGTTATGCCATTCTTTTATGAGCTTTTTGGTGTAAAGTTTTCTAAAAAAACTTATCAATAGTTTGTGTTTGTTACATTTTTATATTTGTCTAACAAAACCTTGTTTTAAAATTTCGCCTGTTTTAG
>JASGCW010000182.1 GCA_030053945.1 Limnohabitans sp. | reverse complement strand
ACAATAAAAATATAGACGCAATAAAAAATATTTGAATTGCGTATATACAGATGTTGGCTGCAAGCGTTGAAAACCGAAACCGCATAAAAATATAAGGATTTAATTTACTACATTTGCACAAAATTTTTAATAAAAATGTCAGACACAACAAAGCATAAAATAGTTAATGGAGATAGCCGACAAATGAATGAAATAGCTGATAAAAGCGTTCATTTAATTGTTACTTCACCGCCTTATTGGCAATTAAAAGACTACGGAACAGAAAATCAAATTGGATTTCACGATGATTACGAAACTTACATTAATCATTTGAACTTAACTTGGCAAGAATGTTTTAGAGTGCTTCACGATGGTTGCAGATTATGTATTAACATTGGCGACCAATTTGCTCGTTCAACCTATTATGGTAGATATAAAATTATTCCTATACATTCGGAAATCATTAAATTTTGCGAAATGATAGGTTTTGATTTTATGGGTTCAATTATTTGGCAAAAAGCAACAACAATGAATACATCTGGTGGTGCGAGTATTATGGGTAGTTATCCACACCCAAGAAACGGAATTGTTAAATTAGATTTTGAATACATCTTATTGTTTAAGAAACCTGGAAATTCACCAAAACCTACAAAAGAACAAAAAGAAAATTCTGTAATGACAAATGAAGAATGGAACACATACTTTAATGGACATTGGTACTTTACAGGAGCAAGACAAGACAAACATTTAGCAATGTTTCCTGATGAATTACCTAAAAGACTTATAAAAATGTTTTCATTTCCAAACGAAACAGTTTTAGACCCTTTTATGGGAAGTGGGACAACAGCTTATGTTTCAAAAATGTTAAATAGAAACTCAATAGGCTATGAAATAAACCCAAGTTTTATTCAAATTATTAAAACCAGAATTGGAGATAGCGATGCTTTTGCTAAATCTGAAATTGAAGTAATTAAACAAGAAAATTTAAATTCAAATTTTGAAGAAAAAATTAAATTATTACCATATCAATTTATTGACACTCACAAATTAGATAAAAAAATTGATGTTAAAAAAATACAATATGGTTCTAAATTAGACGCAAATAGTACAGGTAAAAGAGAAGATTTTTTTACTGTAAAAGAGATTATTAATCCTGAACTAATAAAACTTAATAATGATTTGGTAATTAGGTTAATTGGTATTAAACAAAATACAGAAATTAACGGAAAAGCTAATGACTATTTGATAAATAAATTGCGAGGTAAAAAAGTATATTTAAAATACGATGATACTAAACACGATTCTGAAAACAATCTTATGGCTTATTTATATTTAGAAAATAAGACTTTTATAAACGCACATTTGCTAAAAGAAAAATTAGTTTTGGTAGATAATTCTATTGATTTTAAATATAAAAATAAATTTAACACAATTAGTAATGGCTAAAAAAGAAATCAAAAAGTATTCAATGGAATTTGGTAAAAAAGAAAAAGTACTTAACTATACTTGCCAAACTTATCAATTATCAAGACCTAATAAAGTTGGTGCAGTTATGGCATTAATTAGGGAATGTCAGCCCAAAACAATTAAAGAATGGGAAGAATGGTATTTTGAAAATGCTACTACTTTTGGAAAAAATACTTTTAAAGTTACAAAAGAGAGTTTGGAAGAACTCGGAGAAAGATTATACGAAAAAATTACAGAGGTTGTAATTCCAGAGTGGCAAGATGCTTTTAATAATCTAACAAAACAAGACTGCTATGACTATATTTATAATCTTACTATAAATAGGACTTTTGATGGCTTTTTGCGAGAAAAATCAGTTGTTAATGATGGTCTTGCTAAAATATTTAAAGAAGTGAAATTTGAAGAAAGTCCATCGGAACTTGACCATGCAGGAGATATTGATTATTTAGGCTTTGTAACCGAAAATTCTGCATTTGGTATTCAAATAAAACCTGTGACTGCACAATCTAATTTTGGTAATTACTCAATATCTGAAAGAATGAAAGCAAGTTTTGAAAGTTTTGAAAATGATTACAAAGGAAAAGTATTCATTGTTTATAGCTTGGACGGTGAAATAGCAAATAAAGAAGTAATAAAGGAAATAGAAAAAGAAATAGAACGGCAAAAAAACGCCTGACAGCCAACATCATATTTGCAAAAGCGGGGGTTTTGTGCTTTTATGAAAGTTTAGTGCAAGGTTCAAGTTCAGTTTTTCAAATGAACATTTGTGCTAAAATTCCCCGCCTTCGCAAATATGAGAAACGTTATCGGTTATAAAAAAAACACGACAGACAATAAACCAGCAATTGATTACAATGATGAAATAAAATTATATTTTTGCGGTGTTAAAATTTAAACGAATAAAATGGCAAAAAAACAAAAAGAAATTATAGACAATAAACCGTTAGAAACGAAATTGTTTGAAGCAGCAGATAAATTGCGTAAAAACATGGACGCCGCTGAATACAAACACGTTGTATTAGGTCTGATTTTCCTGAAATACATTTCGGATAGTTTTGAAGAACTTTACAAAAAACTAAAAAAAGCCGGAGACGATACCGAAGACAAAGATTATTACATTGCTGAAAATGTGTTTTTTGTGCCACAAAAAGCACGGTGGAATTTTTTGGTTACACAAGCAAAACAGCAAACCATTAAAGCCGATGTTGTTACGGCAATGGAAGAATTGGAAAAAGAAAACAGCCAATTGAAAGGTATTTTGCCAAAAGATTATTCAAAACCAAATCTTGATGAAAAATCGCTTGGCGGATTGATTGACTTAATTGCAAGTATTGAAATAGGAACTGAAATTGCAAAAAGTCAAGATATTTTGGGCAAAGTTTACGAATATTTTTTGGGTGAATTTGCACTTGCCGAAGGTAAAAAAGGCGGACAATTCTATACGCCCGAATGTGTTGTAAAACTGTTGGTTGAAATTTTGCAACCCTACAAGGGCAGAATTTTTGACCCTTGTTGCGGTAGCGGTGGTATGTTTGTGATGAGCGAAAAATTTGTGGAAGCACATCAGGGTAAAGTAAATGATATAGCAATTTACGGACAAGAAAGCAACCAAACAACTTGGAAACTTTGTCGTATGAACCTTGCAATACGTGGTATAAACGGCGAACACGTTTTGTGGAACAACGAAGGCAGTTTTATGAACGACCTGCACAAAGACCTGAAAGCCGATTTTATTATTGCAAATCCACCGTTTAACGACAGCGATTGGAACGGTGACCAACTGCGAACCGATGCACGTTGGAAATTTGGTGCACCGCCAACAGGAAACGCCAATTTTGCTTGGGTGCAACATTTTATTTATCATCTTTCTACACGAGGAAAAGCAGGTTTTGTGCTTGCCAACGGCTCACTTACAGCCGAAAGCGGAACAGAAGGCGAAATAAGAAAACAACTTATTGAAAATAATTTAGTAGAGTGCATTGTTGCAATGCCCGACAAACTGTTTTACAATACAGGTATTCCAGCTTGTTTGTGGTTTTTGAACCGCAATAAACAAACTACCGACATACTTTTTGTTGATGCCCGACAACACGGCTCAATGAAAAACCGAACTCAAAAAGAATTTACCGACAGCGATATACATAAAATTGGCAAACTTGTAAGCGATTGGCAACTACAAAACGGAAATTACGAAGACGTAAAAAGTTTTTGCAAAGTAGCAAGCACAGAAGAAGTTAAATATTGCAATTACATACTTTCGCCGGGACGATATGTAGGAACGGAAGAAACCGAAGAAGACGAAACAGTTTACAACCAGCGAATGAAAGATTTAACAACACAAATTTTTGAGCAAATGAAACAAGCCGAAAATTTGGATAAAGAATTACAAACAAGTTTGAAATCTCTTAATTTTGATTTATGAACAATTGGAAAAGATATAAATTAGGAGAATTAATCAAAATCAATGAAAAATCAATTGGAAATTCATTTCAATATGATACAATTGAATATATTGATACTTCGTCTGTTACTGAAAACGTATTTGATTTACCACAAATATTGAATTTAAAAGATGCACCAAGTAGGGCAAAAAGAATTGTAAAATCAAATGACACAATTATTTCAACAGTTCGCCCAAATTTAAAACATATTGGTTTTCTAAAAAATCCAAAACCAAATACAATTGTTTCAACAGGTTTTGCCGTTTTAACACCTATTTCAATAAATCCACAATTTCTGTATTTTTATCTTTATCAAGAGAATATAACTAAATATTTATCAGCAATTGCAGAAACATCAACAAGCACATATCCTTCTTTTACTTCAAATTTGTTTGAAACATTGGATATTGAAATTCCCGACCTTCCAACCCAAACCCGCATCGCCAATTTTCTCTCACAATTTGACGATAAAGTTGAACTCAACCGACAAATGAATAAAAACTTGGAAGAGTTGGCAGAACTGAAATTTAGAACTTTATTGAAAGATAAAGACAAATGGAGAAAGGGAAAGTTAGGGGAATTGGGTGAAATTGTTTGTGGAAAAACCCCTTCAACAGCGATAAAAGAATATTTTGGAGGTGATATTCCATTTATAAAAATACCCGATATGCACGGTAATGCATTTATTATTAAATCAGAAACTACATTAACAAAGTTGGGTTCAGATACACAAAAAAACAAACTACTACCGCCTAATTCAATATGTGTAAGTTGTATCGCTACTGTTGGTTTAGTTTCATTAACTACAACATATTCACAAACAAATCAACAAATTAATTCAATAATTCCTTATGAAAATGAATATAGATTTTATCTTTATTTTCTATTGAAATCTATGAAACCATTTTTATTAAATTTAGGAAGCGGTGGAACTGCAACTTACAATATAAATACAGGTCAATTTAAAAATATAGATATATCTATTCCAAATAAAGAAGAATTAATAAAATTTCATAATTATACAAATAATATTTTTGAAAAGATATTATTTAATATGAAGCAAAACGAACCTTTGGCAAATTACCGCGATAGCATTTTACCGAAATTAATAAGCGGAGCAATCGAAATATGATAGGGTAAACGTGTTAGGTTTTAAAAACCTAACACGTTTTGAACCA
>JASGCW010000061.1 GCA_030053945.1 Limnohabitans sp. | reverse complement strand
TCAACAGTTATCAATGTTCTAATACCTCTGGGGCTCTGCCCCGAGGTAGTTTATTTAGACAGTAGAATTACGATTATGGCCTCTAATCCTTATCAATAAAGATTTATTAGGTTTTAATCGTAATGTTTCTAATACATTTCGGTTAAGTTTTTTTTGCAAAAGCACAATAGTATTATTGGCATAAGACAAGTTTTGAACTTAAAACAATTCTACTGTCTATTTTATAGATAAATCAATAATAATATTAACTATTTATTTGGATAAAAGGATCCCAAGAAAAATATCCTACAACATTTCCGGATGAATTATCAACTACTTGAAAATTCCAAGTATACTGAACGGTACCTGTAGTTAATACAGAAGCGGTCCAAGATGAACACATATAAGCAGCAGCTACAGGTTGATTCGGATTAACTATTGAATTATAATACATAATTGCAGGGAGAGAATTACATACGGGAGCAGTAAGTATTCCAGATGATCCTGTATTAAAACCGTAAAGGATACAACTATATGATGCCGATTCTTGATCTGCAACAAGTCCCAGAGATGGGTCGGTTATTGTCCAACGGATCGTGTCTCCTATAGAAGCGTCGATTTGAAGTTCTGATTTACCCTGTCCAGTGTCATTCTGATTATTAGGACTATTATCTGGATTGTTACTAGTATATTGCCCATCAGCAATTAAAAAAACAAAAGAATCAGATGATTGAAATGAACCCAAAGAATAAGGTGAGGTTAATGTACCTCCTGCATTGCTAAATTTTTGCATTAAGTAATTTGTATCAATAACACAAAGAATGTCAATAGTTGCCATATTATTTAATTATAATCCCTACTCATTAGGCTTTTCGGTTGCCGCCCTGTTTTTACCTGTTACAGTCAGTTCGTTTTTTCATGTGGTTTCTGTCTCCACGTTTCTTAGTTTGTTATTTGATTTTTTAATGTTTACTGTTTTAAAATTATTACGTACATACGTATGGGCTTTAACACATAAAAGTCAAATATCATTTAAAAAGTTTATGTCAAATTGTCTGTTTTTTGAATTTTAGATTTCTGTTGATAAACTTTTTACTTTTGTGGTTGCGCATCCACTATAATTTTCAAATAATTGCTTATTTCTTCCGGATGAAATAGAAAAGTTATTTTTTAATTATAGTATAAAGTTAAGGAGATGAAATGAGGAAAAATATTTCACGATATTTCAATTTAGAGAAATAGGGTGATAAGCAGTAGATATTTAGTGATTAGTAGAATTAAATAGAGTATTGATAAACGTTACCTTTCTTTGTGTTTTTGAATTATTATCGCAGTAAAAGGGCAAGTCTTAAAAAGGAAGCTGTTCATAAGGAGTAATTGACCTTTTGGACAGCCTCTTTTTAGATATAAATCATTGAAAATGTTACATTGGGTTTAAAATGCTTTTTGCAAGTCCATTTCTGAAGTATTAAAAAGTTCAAACAAATTTCCTGCATTTTTTGTCGTTGTACTGTATGGAATTAATTTAATTTGCCCTTCGCTATGGGTTTCGGGAGGACATTGAAGGCTTTTTAAGACAAAATATTTTTCCTCGTTTATTTCGGTTATGCCGTCAAGTAGTACTCGATTAAGGTCGTTCATAAAAACAGGACCACGAACAGTTCGTGCTAATCCTGTAGTAGTTTTTTGAGCTTCTTGAAAAATGGATAAGGCTTTTGCGAGTGGAATTCGGAAACAAGATTCCGGATGATGATCGGCTTCTATAAACATATAATAGGGGATGAGTCCCAAAGCGATTTGTTGATTCCATAAGGTACTCCAAATTTCAGGTTGGTCGTTAATGTTTTTTACTAATGGTCCTTGACATCGTATGACTGTTCCTGTAGCTCGAATATTTTTGATAGCAGTTTTGACCACCTCGTTTTCCAATTCTTTTGGATGCGTGAAATGAGCGCAAAAGTTAAGATGCTTTCCTCTAGATTGTATATATACAAATAGTTGAAGTAGGGCTTGGGCATCTTTATCGGTTGTAAAACGGTATGGCCACCAAGCAAGTGACTTGGAACTAATGCGTATTACTTTTACCGAATCTATTTCTAATATTGGGTCTATGTATTTTTTTAAAACAGAGGTAGGTAGTACTAATGGATCGGCTCCTGTAAAAAGAACGTCACTTATTTCGGGATGTTCTAGTAACCAAGGGATAGGAGTCATTGGGTCATGGTATGAGGCGCTATGTTGGGTTTCGGTATTGCCAAACATATTCCAACGAAAGCAATAGGAACAATAGCTATGACAAGTTTTTACCATTGGATCTGGGAATAAACTTACTATAGTGCCGAAGTTACTATACATTCCTTTTATAGGAACATTGTTTAAGTGAGGAATACTACTCTTGCAATGAATAATTGTGGGTTGCATTTTTTGTTGTACCCTTTTTATGAAGGTTTCCAGTTGCTCCTTATTTATATCCCTTATAACCAATTCTTGTAATAGAGCATAATCATGTGCAGGTAACATTTCCTTTTGTGGAAACAACAATTTATATATAGGATCGTTAGGAACTTTTTTCCAATCGATTAGATTTTCCAGTACATAATTATTTGCTTTAAAATGAAAAACACGGGTTAGGATGTCAAAAGTTTGTTTCTCCTTTTCGGGTAATTGTTCATAATAGTATGTGTTTTTAAATGAGTTATGATTATAGGAAATAAATTGCATGATATGAATTGTTTCTTAAATAAAAATACTTAGTGGATTTAATTGGTCTTCAGTATTAGGCTGTTTCAACCAACCTAATTTTACTGGTACATTATATAATCTACCAGGAGCAGTACGTCTCCAAAAATGGCGCATACCCGGCACGATGACCTTTACTACTGGTAATCCAATGTCTTGTTGAGTAAGGTCAAGCACTAGGAATTCCATACCTGCTTTTTTTGTTACTTCAACACCATACATAATACTGTCATAAATGGTAGGAGGGCAAAGTGAAGGATAATCGGTTGAAAGATTTTTTAATGTTCCTTCTTTTGGGAGTAAATAATTATGATGAGCAAACGTTGCTGTAGTGAGCCAGTCTAGAAAGACTTGATCATCAGTGCGAAGCTTTTCTTGTCTAACAATAGGTAGCAATTGGTTGAGTTCAATAATGGCACGTTCAATTGCAATTGCTGCTTCATGATGTGCGCCAAAAGCATATAAAATTTCATCTGAGGAATCATTTTTTAAATTCGCTGATATTGCCACAAAAACAGGAATTCCTAAATCGTTTGTAATATCGAGTACAAAAATACTTCGGTCTATCGTTTTGTAATATGCTATAATCTCGCTGAGGTACGGATTATTTAATGTATTTAAATCTACTTGAGGACGACATATACGATTGTACCACCATATAGCAGCAGCGTCACGTTCTACCAATTCTAAAAAGCCTTGTAAAATAGCTTCCTCAATCGTGTTTCCAGCAGCACAACCGTTAGAATCGGGATACGAATATAATTTTGTTTCGTCGGTAGCTGGATATTGTGCATAACAATAGCATGAAGGCAAGTATTTGAATTCTTGTTGTGTGATTGAAAACACTGGCGACCATTCCATTTCTTGATGAGAATCAAAAGGAATGGGTATAAGAGAATAGAATTTGGTGCTGTCTTTATTTATTTCTTCTCGATTTGAAAATTGTTCATCGCTGTAATTCATACAGCTATTAGGATGGATAGCTTTTTCTAATTTATCTTTACTAGCTGTTATTGCAAACTCATTACCATGATACATTAAACTATAGCGTTCTATGGCTTCGCAAATGGCTCCAGTTTTGGCTTGTATTTCGGTTTTTCCTTTTCCACCATTGCCACTTCTAAGATGTAGGTTGAGCCAAAAAAGAGAAGAACTTTGTAAAGCTAGGTTTCGTCCTGATGAGTAATTATGGATAGGAGCATTTGCTATTGGTTTATAAGGATTTAGGTAAGGAATAATTCCTGTAATAGGACTTATATGATGTTTGTATTTTTCAAAAGTGACTTCGTGCGAAACACTGCGATAGCCTCCTAATGTACTTATTGTTGTTTCGGTATTTGAAAGTTGTAAAGGAACGGGGTGATTGGGTTTCTGATTTCCACAAGCACTACATTGAGGTCGTTTTAGTAATTTGTGAGTGCTTTGTTGCATTGTTTTAGTGTCAAATGCAATTAAATTATTGTTTAATTCAGATTGCTCACAATCGTACAGCCAGTTTACCAATTGCAATACTGCTAGGCTAGAGGCTAGTTGAGTAACAACAGGATGAGCTACAAAGGGCAGGGTAGGAGCACTATTTTCACCTTTATAAGCTTTATAGAAACGATTTATAGGTTGGTTTAGTTCTAACCGATGTTTTAGGCATTGCCAACAAGCGGTTTGATCAGGAAGAAAGATAGGACCAGTTATTGTTTCAGTTCCATTTAGTTTGACAAGCATCCAAGGTTTTTTGGCTACAAGTTGTTCTTTATTGATGTTTGCCAAATCACTATGATTGTAGTCATCGCAGACTACTATGCGCAGATAAGCTTTTTTATCTAGAATTTGTAATCCAGTTTGAATACAAGTTTCTTGAAAAGTATTTATTGCAATAGACCCAATAGATTCTATCGAAATGGTATTATGCTGAAAGATTTTGGCTAATTTAACAGGATCATAGCCTTGATTTTCCCAATAGGCAGCTATTTCAGGATCAAAAGGGCAGCTAGTTTCAGTAATGTAACCGTTTTTTTGTAAATTAAAATAGGTTCCCATAACTTCAAAAGGAGAGAGTTCATTTGGAAAAGTATGAAGTAATTCTTCTAATGTTTTATCACCTTGCTCAAGTTTGTTGAGTAAAAGGATTTTTTTTGGATCGATGATAAGTGTGCTGTCTTTTTCAGAAATTAATAATAACCTATCATGTGCAAGGTTTTCAATACGGAAACTGTTTTTGAGACGTGGTATTTGAAGCAATGTGAGATTTTTTTATATCATAATTAAGCATTAGATTTTGACTTAAAACTCTAATGCTTAATTTAGATTTAGGTTTATAATTTTTTCAAATATTAAATAATTATTACTTTTTATAACTTCTTTAAGTTGTAGTTACAATAATTTGTGTGTTTTTGTCTTCTTTAAAAGTAATGTCTAATAATACATCATCTGTAGAAATTATATTAGGAATTATAAGTAAGATAACATAATCTTCTGGTTTTCCATCAAAAATTTTATAATACTTATCATCGCCTTTATCAGTAGAGATTGAAGCTTTTTGATCAGAATTATTTGAAATCAAAGCATCATAAGTTTCTGTATAGCAAATTTCATTTGTATTATTTTCAATATTCCCATCTTTTTTAATAATAAATATTTTTGGGTAACTGGAACCTATATAAGATATCTGTATATCTACACTTTTAGGTAATTGCATTCCACAACCTGACCATTTAAGAGGTGTTCCATCATTTTTTGTTCCTGTGTAACCAGTTGTAAGAAACTCGCGTGTGTATTGTTTGAAAGCTGAAAAAGTGTCTGGACATTCGTTGCATCTAAGACACATCTCTAAATATTTGTTGCCTATTTCTAGTACTTTAGATCTACTTTCATCTTGTCTGTTTTTTTCGTTTTTAATAGTTTCCATCATATTTATTTAGTTAAAAATTATTTTTTAAAATTGATTATATACTGTCTCTTGTTGAGGTTTAATTATTTTTACTTCTGATATTAGATCTTATTTAAATTTATTATATTCATTTTTTTTAAATTTGATTCCAATTCTACTAAGGTTGATTCATAGCAATTTGTATTATCAAATTGGGATTCGTTTTTAAGAATATTAGAATACTCAGATTTAGCTCTGATTTTCAATAAATCAAAATTTAATTCGGTTGATAAGTCGATTGCTTTTTGAAATAAATTTTCGACTTCAGGAGTTATCTTTTGAAATTTTAAATATAGGGAAAGTGCTAACAGGTGATAGAAAATTGGTAATGTAGATTTTTCTTCATGTTGAATTTGACGTTTTATAGAATCTTCTATTATTTCAATAGCTTTATCATATTTGCCTTTAGCTAGATAGGTTTTTATGAGTGAAGGTTCGTAAAAAGAAAGAACCAAACTTTGTCCACAAGCAATCATAGCATTTCTTTTAGATTCAGCTATTTCAAATTGATCTTTTGTCCAATCTTCTACAATATAAAACATTTCAGATACCCAGACCTTGCTTATTTTGTCTCCTAAAAATTCATGCATATCTTTAATATGCGTAGCACATAATTCTTTTTTATCGATTATTGAAAGAAAGGAAATAAGAAATACCGATGCACTTAATATGGTAGTGTCATTATTTGTTTGTTTAGAATATTCTATTCCTTTTAAGTAATAGTCATATGCTGTTTCTGGGTTTTCAGAAAAACCGAATATATATCCTAACATTCCAGCAGCAAATACATAAGGGTCAAAACCATATTCTAGCGATATTTCTTTATCTTCAAAAGTGTTAAATTTATTAAATACATTAAGAAATAGCATTTTAGATTTTTCAATTTCTCCAGAAACGAAATAGGATTGTCCTAAAAATGCAGAAATGGCCATTTCTACTTTATGATTCTTAATTAAGATGGCTTTTTCTAATATCTCATTGCCTATCAATTTCGATTCTTTGTTTCTTGATTGTGCGTGTAAAAAAGTAAACAAAGACCAATTCGTTTTTATATCTAAATGATTAATATCTTCAGACTCAATATAATTTTTGTGAGTAGTTAAATCTTTTATTAAGACTCTGTTTCTAAGTGATATTTCTTCAATTTCATAGTCTCCCCATCCTTTTTTTAAAGCAATAATGGCCAGTATGCAATCGTTTAAAATAAGCTCATTTGTTTTTTGAGTATAGTCATCTTTTATTTCTTTTACCCAATCTTTGATAATGGTAAATATTCTCAATGATTCGTCAAATGAAGATCTTTGAGATTGTTTTTGTATTGCAAGAATTCCATAAGTTATGGATTTTTCTATATACCCAGCTCGAAAAGAGTGAAAGGCTATTTCAAATGGGTTTGTGTCAATTTTTATTTTAGACTCTATTTCAAGTGATTGATAGACTTTTTTGTGCGTTTCTATCCGTTGTTTATTTACCATACCTTTGTATGCAGCATCTCTAATCAAAGCATGCTTAAAAATGTAACTTTCACCTTGTACTTTTCTTTGTAGATAAATAATATCTGCTTCAACAAGTAATTCGAGGTCATTTTGTATCATGCCTTCATCACGTATAGAAGATTTTACTAACAAATCATAACTAAATTCTCTCCCAATTGTAGCTGCAATTTGAGCGGTTTCTTTTGCGAATCCTAAACGATCTAGACGGGCATTTAGTAAATCACTTAAAGTTACAGGTATTGCTTTTTCTTCAATTTCATCTACAAGACGGTATTCGTCATTTTCAAGGAAAATATAGTTTTTTTCTTTTAGCATAGTGGTTAGCTCTTCAATGAAGAGAGGAATACCATCTGTTCGTTCTGTTACATACTCTATTGCTTTTTCTTCTATCTTTTTTTGGTCAAGCACTCCAGAAATGAGTTCATTTGTAAATGATGATGTAAGAGGATTAAGTGTAATTGTGGTTGTTCTTTTATCTCCTTTTAAGTCATTAAAATCTGGACGTGTTGTCATTAGAATTAGAATGGATCCATTTTGTTGAAGAGTTACTAATTCGTTCAAGAAATCTAAACTAGTAGGATCTATCCAATGTATGTCTTCAATTACTAGTACATATTTGTTCCCATTATGTAATTGTAGAATTAAGTTTTTAAGTGTTTCAAAAAGAATTTGTTTTTGCTTGTCGGGAGTGCTACTAACTACTTGGTATTTCTTACTTAATGGTAGGTTAAGCCAAGAGCAGAGAACTGGTACACACTCTTCTAAAAGTAAATTGGATTTTTTTAGAGTTAATTCTAGTTTTTTGGTGATAAATTCAGGCTCCATTTGTTCATATAAGCCTAAATGTCGCTTAAGCATTTCTATAAAAGTATATAATGCATTGTTTTGATGTTCAGGTAGGCAACGACATTCTCGTACTGTGAAACCTTTGGCTCGAATTTCTTTTTTTGTTTCATAGATTAATTTTGATTTCCCAATACCTGCTTGTCCTTTTATTATTATTGAAAATCCTTTTTCAGTTGTAGTTTTATTCCATAAATCAACTATTTGTTTAAATTCTACTTCACGCCCCACCATTTTACGATCAGCACTCCAAGGGCGTAAGAATGAGAGTGCTTCTGTTTGTCGTTCTCCTATTAAACGAAAATTGTTACCTTTTATATTGGAATTAAAGTTTAGATTTTTACTTATGATTTCAAATTCTAAGTAAGGATCAAGAAGCTTTTTAGTAAGCTCACTAACTATGATATTTCCGGGAGTTGTATGATATAAAAGATCAAGCGCACCATTAGGAGTTACTCCTTCGGGGGTATGGTTTTTATGTGAAACTATTATCCCCGAGTTGATTGCAATTTGAATATTTAAATGAATGTCATGATGAAAACCTAAAAGGGTACTACGATTTTTGATCTCACCTATTAGGTCTAATGCAGTCCTTCCTGCACAGCGCGCATCGGTATCATTTACTTGTGGAAAACCATAATAAATAAGTATAATGTCTCCCAGAGTACCAGCGATATATCCTCCATAACGTGTGGCAGTATCTAAGCAAAGGTTTATTTGGTCTTTTTGGATTGTGTTAAGGGTTTCAATATCAATAACATTGTTGTTTCCTTCTAGAATAGAGAGTCTTGCGCAAAGAACAGTGATTTGTTTACGTTCTCCTTTTTCTTTATAGATATCTAAATTATTGGCTATTGTAAGGGAAAGATTTTCATCTTTTTTTGATGAAATATTTTTTTGAATTTTACCTACTAGAGTGTTGAAGTTTATCTTAGTATAATCATTGTAAATAGTTTCAGTATTCCCAACTCTTTGTTTGGTGTTTTTATGAAGGATTCTTCTTAAAAAATCCGCTAATGGATGTCCAAAGATTGCTGGAGGCAATGGAACATTATGGCTACTTAATTGTTGCTGGAATACTTCGGCTACAGAATTTCCTTGCATAACAGGTTCTCCTGTTAGACATTCAATAAGAATAAGTCCCCAAGCATATAAGTCTGATTTTACCGTAGGAGGTTCACCACGTAGCTGTTCGGGGGCACAATATGTAGGTGTACCCAGTACTTCTTGAGTAATGGTCAAATTTTTATAGTCCACAGAGCGGACATCTTGGGTAAAAGCACCTATTCCAAAATCAAGTACTTTTATAAAAGGCTTGGCTCCCGTTTTTGTAATCATAATATTGTTAGGTTTCAAATCACGATGTACAATTCCTTTTTTGTGAGCACAAGCTAGAGCGTCAAGAATTTGTCCCATAAGTTCACCAGTTTCATTTGCTGATAACCCTTTGTTTTCTAAGATATGATCTTTGAGATTTTTTCCTGACACAAATTCATAAACAGCATAAGGATCTTTATTTTTATAATATCCTTTATCAAGTAACCGAACTATATGTGGATGGTTGATCTCAGCACATATTTCTGTTTCTCGTTCAAAACGAGCCAAATATTGTTGTTTCTTTTGAAGTGTAATAGATTCTTTAAACTTAATTGTTTTAATAGCAACAAATTGATTTGTACTTTTTTTAATTGCCTTATAGACTGTTCCAAAACCGCCTTCCCCTATTTTTTCAATTATTTCATAGCCAGTGGGATTAATAATATTTAATGAATTTAGTGTAGTTTTTAGCTGTTCCATTTTTAGTTTGTTTATAGTTCGTTTAGATTTAGGACATAACTTCAGCTATACAATTATGATGTTTGAAAATTTTGAGGTTTGGAAAAGCAAATCTAATCTCTCCTTTTTTTCGTTCAATAACATTTGAAAAAATGTACCCAAAGGGTCTTAAGTCCATTAGTTGCTTTCGTATTCTGTAAATTTGAAGATTAAGATAATAGGAATCTACTTCATGGCAAAGTTCCTTACTGACATCTTTTTCAAGCTCTTCAATAGATACCCAACCTTGTTTATCGTTTTGAATTTTGTTTTTTAAATCCTCAAGTTTCTTTCTTGCAAGGGCCAATAAAATGTAATTATATGATTTTTTTCCTAGTTTATATTCTTGATTTTGAATGTTTAAACTTAGTACAATGTCTTCTTCGTCAGAACTAAGATCAAATCTAAAGTATGACTTTTCATAGGCTTGACCATAGTCTATAGTTTCTTGTAATGCTTCATTTTCAATGAAAATCCATTCCTCATTATTATATACAAATTTTTTTTCTTCTTTTAAGTCGATTAATTTATCTTTGGTTTCAACAACCCAAGTAGCATCAGGAGTTTTATAAAAGAGTATATCTGGTTGTTCTTCATTAGGCATCGCTTTACAACCATCAAGTACAATCAGCTTTTCTTTTACCGTTTTTGATTGAATATAACTAGTAGGAGGATTCAAATCAATGATTTCCCATTCATCATTATCTATATTACCAAAGCGAATTTTGAAACCAACTTTTAAACCGACTGAGTTTTTTCTGATAAATTGATCATTTAATAATGTTCCATTTCGACTATGGTCATGAAGTAACCATTCACCATTTGTCCAAATAATACTAGCATGAGAGCGTGACACATCCTTATTGCTTATTAATGTGTTACAAATGTTTATGTTTCTCCCAAAAACATGTTGGGCATAGAGTAATAAAGTGTCATTTGTTTGACAGTTTTTAATTTTAGCCATTGTATTACTTTTAATATTAATATGATTAGTAAATTGTTTAAATTTTATTCTAGTTAATTAATTGTGTGCTATAAAGTATGTAAATGCAAAAAATATTGTTTGTGTTTAATAGTTGATTTTTTTTAAGTATTTACCACTAAATTAATTAAATAAAACTTTTTCATTTACGGAAAAACCGTATAATTTGTTAATTTAAGAAAGTTAATAAGTCTCAGATTTGCCAAACTATAGTTGCTCGATACTTGATTTTAACTACAAATCTGCACCAGCAATTTGCTGTGCAGATTTAATAGTTAGCTTTTAAAGCTATTTCACAAGTATTTTTACTGATTCATTAATTGTTTCATTTCTTATGAGCAATGTATAAACTCCTGATGCTAATTTTTGTTGTAGTACAACTTGTTTAGAAAAAGAGTCGATATTAGTTGTAGAAATGGAATATGTTTTGCCTACCAAATCATAAAGTTCAAGACTTGAATTATCAATTTGATAGGGACTAACTACAGTAAATGACTCACTTACTGGGTTAGGAAATATCGTTAATTTTGTAACTTTACTTGTATTAAAATCTGAATCCATTTCAAATTTATTAGGATTAACGTTTCCACTACCATCTAAAGTTTGGGCAATAAAGACCCCATCTGATGTTGGTTTTGCAATAAAAAAGTCAGTATCGTTGAGAGCTTTAAGTTCTACATAACCATTAGTAGCATCCGCAACTAGTTTTACTGTTGCTGAATTTAAAATAGTTGTTTGCCCCGAATTTCTTATCCATGTAGATGATTCAATTATAGGTTTAGAGTATGTCTTAGATGTCAAAATAATATTTTTGGAATCAATTTTTTGACCATAATTGAACTCAACTATACTTAGTAGTATTAACCAAGTATATAATATGTTTTTTTTAATCATGTTCTATATTATTTCTTGTTAGTTACTCGTAAGGTCTTATTTTCATTTTCCAACAACGTTACTTTTTTGTTTAATTGGATCATATATAATGTAAGTTCTTCAATTTTTTCTAACAATTTTGCATCCATTTCTCCTAAATTGATACCGTTTTTCACTACTTCATTAGCAGATGGAATATTAGGTAAATGATGATTTTTGTTAACAAATGATTCTACTTCTTCTAATGGTTTTAATTGGTAATCTTTAGCGAAAACATAGTCTGACCAGTAAGAAGAATTAGGAACAGCAACTTTTATTAAGCTTGTTAAAATACCTTTTTCAACATAAAGACTGTAATCTCCGGGTGTAGTTAAACTAGGGCCTCCAATAATTACTTTACCACCATTATCCCATCGTAGAGCAATCTTTTTTTCAAGATTAGTTGATGAACCAAGAGCTCCACCATTCCAACCAAATAAAACTGGCCCATCGATAGAAGTTAAAGAATTAAAAGCATTATAGCCTAAACCTTGGTAATAATCATTATTTCCTCTAAAATAGATAGCATTATCATTTAGTCTAATGTTTCCTAGTACATCTAATTTTTCAGTAGGATTTTTTCCTAACCCCATAGAACCATATAATTTTAAACCTGCTTCTGCCCAAAAAGTCATTTTTCTGGTATTAGCATCTTGATCTGCTGCCATACCTACAATGTTTAGTGAATTAGGTTCATGTTTTCCTGCTGAAATTTGTGCAGATTGAGTCTCTTTACCAGCATTATTACCTCCAAAAAGAATACAATCGTTAGTGATTTGCATAGAACCGTTTGGTCCTTCTTCTTTACCATTTCCATCTATTGTAAGCGGGGCTTCAGGGGTACTATTTCCAATTCCTAAATTATTGTTTAACCCATAAATAGTAGGACCATTACTGCCTAGTTTGATACCTGCTTTGGTACTATCGAAATTACCATAGATTCCTAAAACATTTTGAACATCAATATCAGTTAAAAAGGTGTCATCCCCTATAATTAGATTTTTGCCTCCTGGATTAAAAATATCATATAGATGTAGTTGTCCATCAGGATTATTGGTTCCTATACCCACATTACCATTGTTTTTCCATCGTAAAGCAATGCTTTTTTGACCTCCAAAGGTTGAACCAAGTGCACCACCATCCCAGCCAAATAAAACAGGACCATCTACAACAGTTAAAGAACTAAAAGCGTTAAAACCTAGACCTTGAGAATAATCATTGACCCCATCTTTAAAATAGATAGCATAGTTGTTTAATCTGATATTTCCATTTATATCTAATTTTTCAGATGGATTGTTGGTTCCTATACCAACTTTTCCATTCACGTTTACAAAAAGAGGGTCGTTTAGAGTACCAGATAAATTAATTGTACCTAGCGTTTGTGCCGATAAATTATAAGTTGTGAATATTGCAAAGATAAAAAGCGATAGTTGCTTTGAAATATTTTTTTTTATTAAATAATTTGAAGTTTTCATTTTATGTTTTTATTAATGTTGTTCTTACTCATAAGGCTTTTCAGATTCCGCCCCTACAATTAAACTTTGCAGGAAGTTTTTTTAATTGGGTTTTGCTCTAAAATAGTATCTTATATACAATTGTAATTGATTATATTTTCAGATTACTTTTAATTTTTCTAATCCGAAGACTTTATTAGATAAGACTATCATTTGAGTAAGAAATTTATCTTCTTAATCGGTTTTTGTATGATACTTAAAGTCTTTTAATTAAAGCGGAATTGTTCCGTGACCCCAAATAGATCCAAATGTTGCTGAAGCATTGTCAACTACACCCCAAATTAAAATAATTACCGGGCTCGAGTTTAGATTATCGATTTGAAAAAAAACAGTAGAGGTATTAGGAATATACAATTGAGTTGGATATACTTTTGTTTTAAAGCCTAAATTTTGAATACCAGCACTCACTAATTTACCATTGTTAACTGGAAAATTTCCATAATAACTTGTGTTTGCTGGAATGATAATTTGTGTTGAAGAGATAACTGTTGCTGTAATTGGAGCTCTCCAGCTTGCTAAACCTGTAGCATCAGAAGTTAATACTTTACCTGCACCCTGACTTCCATCAAAAATCTTTACAGCTCCAACTACATCTAATTTGGCTGCTGGTTCTGCTACTCCAATACCTACGTTTCCGTTAACGTTTACAAAATTAGGATCGTTAAACCTACCTGATAGGTTAACCGTGTTAATTTGTGCGGATAAATTGTAAGTCGAAAATGTAATAAGGATAAGTGCTATATGCCTTAAATCGAATTTTGAATTTTTCATTTTGTTTATTTTGTTTATTTGCTCCTACTCATATGGCTTTTCGGATTCCACCTCTTGTAATTCACTGTACAAGAACAGTTATGAATAAATTTTATAATCAAATTTTTTAATTTTTTCCGGACGAAATTTTTAATAGGATTATGAAGTAAAATTAATTAGGATAAATGGAAAAAAATATTTCACGATATTTCACTTTTAGAATTTGTACCTAATTAATTAAAGAATCTTCTTTTAAAATACTAGAAGATATCATTGAGGTAATCAGAAAAAGAATGGAAAATCCTAGATATTGTGTTTTTAATTCAGGTTCTCTAATTAAAAAATAATGTTTTAAAGAAAAATAGGCTAAGGTTTTGTGTTACTAGTTACTACGCTTTGTAAAACTTAATTTTTTCGTATCAATAAGAAAAATGAAACCTTTAGGTAAGATGAAATATTGAGAAAATACTTTCAAAGACTAAGTTGTTATAATGAATCTGAAATTTAATTTATTCTTTTTAAAATTGTTTCTCTTCATTTGAAATTAATATAAGTCATTTATTTACAACAAGATAATGTGATTATGGAGAGGGGTTTTTAAAAATACATAGTTTAGATTGAATAAAAATTGCGTAAATGATTTGGAAATTAAAAAAATAAATTACAAAATTTGCCTCAGAAAATTATTAACCATATAAAGCGAAGAAAAATGTTAAAATTCAATTTAGGAAATAACAGTTACGGATCAGCAGGAGCTGGTGTAACTTCTCTTCGTGGTTTTGCTTTAAGTTAGAAAAATAACTTCACAATATGATAAAACCCGAAGACAATTAGTTTCGGGTTTTTTTGTACATTCTAGATACCTCACAAAATTTTCCCGATAGAGACGCGTAAAAGTCTGTAATGACTTAGAAAACATTTTTATTTAAGAGAATTTTAAATTAATCACTTAACAGTTACAACAATGTAATGGATTATAGTGCCAACGATTATGCGTTGGGAGCTCGTTTAAAATCAGTACGACGAAAAAAACGTTTGACAAAAAAGACAAAAGAAAAAGAACTGATTGCTTTACACAAACTCGAAATAGATTTGTGGCATCAAAAAAGAAACTTGCCTTTAGTGCCTCTTGAAAAACCTTATCAAAAAGGTTGGGTGCGTTTTTTTGTAGTGCGAGACGACGTACAACGAGTAGATACATTGGGATTTTTTACTGAATTGCTTGAGAAAATTAATAACCAATTATGGTCAGAAAACAAGCGATTCACCAAAAGAAAACGAAAATTCCGACGCAGAATAGATGTTCCTATCGAACAAAAATTAAAAAGATTTAGTGAAACAGAATGGACAAATCCAAATTTTAAACTAACACCAAAAGAGAAAGAATATTTTGAAGCTGTAGAAGAATGGGATATATACGAAAAGTGCTACTGTACCTATTATGAATTTAAGGAAAAATGGCGCTTTGTACTCCGAGTACGACCGTATATGATAACTCATACTAAAGCAGTAGATGTAGAATTAGAAAGAGATATTAGTAGAGTAAGAAATTACATCGAACGAAATAATCTTGAACATCTTCAACAAAGATTAGTTTATGGTAGGAGTTTTAAGTGGGATTTAGAGGTAAAGGATATACAAAACCCTCTAAAAACAAAGTCCATCGTCCAGATATATCAAGAATATCTTGACGAAAGAAAAGAAAAACAATTATGGGAAATAAATTATCAGGAAAAGACCTCATTAAAATAGGTTTTCCAAAAAATAATGCCATCAACATCGCTCTAGGGCAAATTAATAGATATCGCAAAAGAGAAAAGAAAGAAAGTATTTTAACCGAAGCCAAAGAAGTTTTATCAACGCCAGAAAAGTTCAAAAATCACGCTACGTGGGGCAAAGTAGCCGAAGGATTAGTAAATCCAGTACTGGTAAAGTTCAACGAATTGCGAAACACAAGAGCACCTTTTTCGATTTTTGGAGAAAACGAAATCGAAGAACAAGCCAAGTTTCAGTTGTATGATGCTTTAAAATTACCTATTGCCGTGCAAGGAGCTTTAATGCCAGATGCACATTCTGGCTACGGATTACCTATAGGCGGTGTGTTAGCCACAGATAATGCGGTGATACCTTACGGAGTAGGAGTGGACATAGGCTGCCGAATGAGCTTGTCTATATTCGATTTACCCGCTTCATATCTCAAAGGGAAAGATCATCAATGGAGAAAAATTCTGTTGGATAACACCAAGTTCGGAATGAATGATACACACAAAATCAAATCAGATCACGAAGTGTTTTCAAACGTTGCTTTTTCAGAAATTCCATTGCTAAAACAATTGTTAGGTAAAGCATACAAGCAATTAGGGACTTCGGGTGGAGGAAACCATTTTGTCGAAATAGGAATTGTAAAAATCGATACTCCTATGAACGAATGGAAACTAGATGTAGGCGAATATGTAGCGGTTTTATCGCATAGTGGTTCCAGAGGTTTGGGTGCCAATATTGCAAAACATTATACTTATTTGGCAACTAAACAATGTCCGTTACCTAAAAATGTACAGCATTTGGCTTGGTTAGATATGAACACACACGACGGACAAGAATACTGGATCGCAATGAACTTAGCAGGCGAATACGCTAAGGCGTGTCACGAAGATATTCACAGACGAATTGCGAAAGCCATCGGAAAACGAGTGCTAGTAACTATCGAAAACCATCACAATTTTGCTTGGAAAGAAATGGTAAACGGTCAAGAATGTATAGTGCATCGCAAAGGAGCAACACCTGCAGCCAAGGGCAAACTAGGAATTATTCCTGGTTCAATGACAGCGCCTGGTTTTATTGTGCGAGGCAAAGGAAATGAAAACAGCCTGAACTCGGCATCACACGGAGCAGGACGATTGCATTCCAGAACCAAGTGTAAAGCCAAGTTCACCCAAAGCGATATCAAAAAAGTTCTAAAAGACAATGATGTCGATTTGATTGGCGGTAGTATCGATGAAGCACCTATGGCATATAAAGACATTCATAAAGTAATGGCGCTTCAAGAAGAATTAGTAGAAGTATTAGGAACATTCACACCAAAATTTGTGCGAATGGATAAATAACAATGAAGTTTTTTTGTAGCGAATGGCTTGGTTCATTTCAGCCATCCATATTCCTGCTTTCCGTTACAATCTCGCCAAAAAAAGGCGAGGATTTTCACTATAATCAGGGCTATAAAATACACTTTAGGATTTTTTGAAAAGTAAAAATAAAATGGAAACAAAAATAAAATCAAATCAAGTCTCTAACTACCATCCTGATGGAGGGGGTTGGGAGGCTATCATACAAATCACCTCAGGAAGAGGTCCAGCCGAATGCGATTGGGTAGTCGCACAAGTGCTCAAAAGAGTATTAGTAGAAGCTGATGAAATGAATCTGAAAGCAGAAGTACTAAATCGAGTAGCAGGACCTGAAAACGGGACTGTATTTTCAGCACTAGTGACTATAAAAGGAGCAAATGCCAACGAATTTGTTAGTAGTTGGACAGGCACCATTCAATGGATTGGGAAAAGTACGTTTCGAAAATTTCATAAACGTAAAAATTGGTTTATCGGAATTTTTGAAGTACCTCTAACCATCCTGCCTACGTTTTCAGAGAAAGATTTTCAATATCAAGCAATGCGTAGTTCAGGAGCTGGAGGGCAACACGTAAACAAAGTGAGTTCTGCCATTCGTGCCACACATCTTCCTACAGGAATAAGTGTAGTGAGTATGGATTCTCGTTCGCAGCACCAAAATAAAAAATTGGCAACAGAACGATTGCTAACCAAACTAAAAGAGACCCAGTACGACCAACTCCAACAGCAAGTGCAAAATCAGTGGACCAATCAAATGGCAGTCGAAAGAGGAAACCCAACTCGCACTTTTGAAGGTTCTGATTTTAAAAAAGAAAAGAAGAGTAAAAACAACAAAAAAGAACGACAAGAAGGAAAGAAGATGATAAACGATAGTTTATATGATTAGTAGTATCATCCATCATCCTACATCTGTCACCCAACAAATTCAAAAAAAATGAAATCAATAGATAAATACTTATTTCAAGCGTTAGACAATTACCCGTATTCTTTAGAGGAAACGGTAGAATCCTTAGATTATGCTTTGTCATACGACCCTAAAAACGTAACCGCATTGTCTTTATATGCACGTTTAGAGTCGGAACATTTGCAAAATTACGAAACGGCAAAAAACTATTTTCAAGACGCTATCGCTATAAATATGGATGCTGTTGCAGTATATCCTTATTATATAGAAACCTTATTGTTGAATGAGGATTTTAAAGAAGCAGAAAACTTAATTGATTTTGCTTTAACAATAAAAGGTGTAGATAAAATGGCGATTTTATTAAAAAAAGTCCAATTATTAGAGCGTCAGCAAAAAATTAAAGAAGCTTTAAAGTTAATTAAAGATGTAAAATTGGTGGTTTATAATAATGATACCTATGAATTAGATACTACTGAAAGACGTTTGTTAGCTAAAAAGGAATTGTTAAAACCAAAGAAAAAATCCAAAAAAAAGAAAGCAGAGAAGAAGAAAAGTAAGTAGTGATTAGTGTGTCTCGCAGTGTTCAGTCGCAGTGTTCAGTAATCAGTGTTCAGTGACAGTTTACAGTTTACAGTTTACAGTGTTCAGTATTCAGTCGCAGTGTTCAGGTTTTGTATTCAGTATGCAGAAATCATTCATTATTAGTTATGCGGTTTGTTTGTCACTCCGACCTAAGGAGGAGTCACATAATCTAATTGTAAAATTAATTTATAAAGTGTAATCTGTGAATCTGTGGTTGTTAAAAACTCTGTGAAATACAAAATAAAAAATTATGGCAAAACTATTAGATAAAATACTCGTAGTAGATATAGAAGCTACTTGTTGGGAAGGTAATCTTCCAGAAGGTATGATTAGTGATATTATAGAAATAGGCGTGTGTTTACTCGACATACAAACTGGCGAAATAAGTGATAACCGAGGGATTTTAGTACATCCTGAACGTTCCACTATTAGTCCGTTTTGTACACAGTTGACTACCATTACTCCTGAGTTAATCGAAAAAGATGGTGTGCCTTTTTCAGAGGCATTGCGCATCTTAAAGAAAGATTATTTGAGTCAAAGCCGCGCTTGGGCAAGTTTTGGAGCCTACGATTTGAAGATGTTTCAAAGGCAATGTCAAGATTTGGGTAAAGGCTATCCGTTTAGTCCGTCGCATATTAATGTCAAAACCTTATTTGCACTCAAAAATAAATTGAGTCACGAATTAGGAATGGATGGCGCACTCAAGTTTTTAGATATTCCTCTAGAAGGTACACACCACAGAGGAGTTGACGATGCTAAAAATATCGCGAAGATTTTAAGGGAGATTTTAAAATGATTTCTATAAAAATTAATTTTAAAACTAACTTAGTAGTTATTATAATACAAAACCTAACAGGTTTTCAAACCTGTTAGGTTTTAAAAAAGAAAAAAAATGTTTACAGCCGAAATAAAAAGCAAAATAGGAGAGGACATCTCCATTTTAATAAAACCCGAAAATTATTCGTATAATTTTATTTGCGAATGTGGCGATGCAAGTGATTTGACCGTAAAAGATTGTCAAAACACCGAAGCTATTTTTATCAGTCACACCCATATTGACCATTTTATCAATTTTGATACAATACTCAGACACCAAATTGGCATCCAACGACGAGTGGTGATTTGTGGACCAATAGGGATTACCCAACAAGTGCAATCTAAGTTAAAAGGGTATCAGTGGAATTTGATTGCAGAAGATGCCATTGTGTATGAAGTACGAGAGATTCAAAGCGAAGGTAAAATTACCTGCTCTGTAATCAAACCTCCTTTTTGGGACATTGCGCCTATGGATATGGAGTTGGATTATCTATACCAAAATGAAAAATGTACCGTCGAATTTGTGTTGTTGGATCATAAAACACCATCTGTAGCGTATCTTTTTAAGGAATACGACACATTGAAAATCGACATAAGTAAATCCCAATTTAAAGGAGGAGCTTGGGTAAATGCATTGAAAAATGCCTATGCCAACCAAGAGCATAATTTACAAATCATGATAGAAGAGGTTACTTATCTAGCCAAAGATTTATATTACTTGCTTGAACTTAAAAAAGGCCACCGATTAGGAATTATTATGGATCACGCCGCTAATGAGGCAAATCACGATTTGATTTATAGCTTGTTCAACGAATGTGATACTGTTTATATAGAAAGTTTTTACAAAGCCGAAGACAAAGAACAAGCCCAACAAAACTACCATAGCTATTCCCGTGAATCTGCCCGAATTATGAAAAAATGCCAAGTCAAAAATGCTATCCCAGTGCATTTCTCCCGTAGATACAATGATGAGGATATCAAAATGATTTTGCAGGAGTTTAGGGAGGTGTTTGAGGGGTGAGATATATTATCAAAAAGTCAAAACACATCGTTTAGTCTGTCACTTAGACGAATGGAGAAGTCACATTATCTGCATTATGTGACTTCTCTTATTGACCGAATATGATTTTGTACTTTTTAGGGCAAACTCATAATATATGGGATACTTTTTCTTTTGTTATAATTTGATTACTTTCAATAACTTTTACTATAGGAGGTTCAGAAAATTCATATTCTTTTAATTCTATAATTAGTTGATTAAATTCTTCCGAAGTTGCAACAATTACATTGTCAAGACCTATAACATCACCGCTTTTAATTTTTGCTTTTACGCTTTTTGCTTCATTTTCTTCAAGTGTAATAAGATAACTCAAAGCTTTTCTGTGTACATATTTAAGAGCTATAGATTCTAAATCGGCTTGTTTATATCTTTCACGCAAACTTGTTTTAACACTCCAACAAATAGGCCCTCTTTCAGAAGTGTAAAACATTAAATCATAAATAACATTAGGGACAAATGCCACTTTTGCACTCATATAAATGGGTAAAATACCTTCTCGAATACAAACTGTAGCTAAGATATATTCGAATATTTTTCCGTTTAGATTGTTATTTCTTTCTGGGTGCAAAGCATATGCATCCCAATATTTTTGAACATATTCGTTAGGTTTTGTGTACGAAACTTCAAGGAAATTAGGAAATAAACTATCAAAAACAATTTCTGCTTTATTATCTTTTCCAATGGTTATACTTAAATCATTTAATTTTCCCATTATGGTTTTAGTATTAATTTTAATATTTCATTAGCCGTGGCTTGAATTGCTGGAACCGCTACAGAATTACCAAATTGTTTATATGCCGAAGCATCTGCAACTGGAATAACAAAATTATCAGGAAATCCTTGTAATCTTGCCCATTCGCGTGGTGTCATTTTTCGAATACCAAGTTTATTGACTTCTCCTTTAATCTTTGTTGTAGGTGTATAATTTGTAATTCGATGGTCAATAACAAGGTTTCGTTCCCTACCCATTCCTCCACAAACCACAGCATTTGCTATTTCATCGTCTTTTATAATGTGGTAACCAAAGCCATTTCCTTTTTTTTCGTGTCTGGCTTTATGATTTTCTAAGGTTTGAAGATATTGGGTGGAAAGATAATATTTAGTATCCACTACATTTTCTTCTCTTACATCTTCAAAAGAAACTTCTTGATTAATTGGTGTTGGGTAATCAAAATTTGTAATACTGGTAGATTTATGAAAACCTACAATAAAAATCCTTTCCCTATTTTGAGGAGTACCAAAATCTTTGGCATTTAGTATTTCAGGTTCAGGGACATAATAGTTTAAATCGTTTCGTAAAGTATTTAAAATAGTAGCGAGAGTTTTGCCTTTATCGTGATTTTTTAACCCTTTTACGTTCTCTAAAAAAAAGGCTTTAGGTTGTTTTCTTCTTATAATATCAGCTACATCAAAAAATAGAGTTCCTCTAGTGTCTTCAAAACCACCTCTTTTACCAGCAATTGAAAAGGCTTGACAAGGAAACCCAGCACATAAAAAATCAAAATTATCTGGGATATAATTTTTGGTATATTCTTTAGTAATATCTCCAAAAGGAGTTTCGCCAAAATTTGCACGATACGTTTTTTTTGCACTTTGATCCCATTCGCTTGTAAAAACGCACTTGCCACCTAAATTTTGTAAAGCTAATCTAAACCCACCAATTCCAGCAAATAAATCAATGAATTTAAATTTATAATCTGTAGGCGTAGGAAACGGTACGTTTTCAACCTCAAATAAAAGTTGTTGTAAGGCAACATCAGAAACAATGTTGCTATTTTCTGTTGCATTTTTATATGCAACTATTTGGTCTAAATACTGTAAAGCTTCTTTTTCATAATGTTTTTTTACACCATTATGATAATTATGAAGGTAATGAGTAAGAACCGCTTTTCTGTTATCCTCCTCCTCGATAAAACGTATTTTGAATTTTTTACCATCAAATTCATCAATGGTTATTGTCTCCTTCATTTTCATTACGTATCGTTTACTTATTTCTTTGTCAAAGATAATGTAAAATTCAATTTTTTATTTTGATAATGTATAAAATCCCAGCGTGTATTTTTCCCGTAGGTACAATGATGAGGATATTAAAATGATTTTGCAGGAGTTTAGGGAGGTGTTTGAAGGGTAGTTGTTTCGACGAAATTTAGAAGATAGTGATTAATGATTGGTGGATTCAAGTAATAAAAAGCAACAATGAAAATTATGCTTTAGGTGCGGTATTACAAGTAGCAACAAGCATCCTATGCATTTTATGATTTACTTTAGTTAACAACTCAAATGGTAGTATTGTAGGTTATTTTACTTGGGACCCTTTTATCACAGTGAATAATTAATTGAATTTTTTAAAAAAAGAAAGCCACATCGAAAGATGTGGTTTTTTTTGTTGGTGTGGGTAAGTTGGTGAGTTTTAAAAAGATTTTTTAATATTAGTTTTTACGTTAATATTAGTTTTTTAAAATTATTCTTTTTAATTATTGAATTTAAGGATTCATCATTAATATGTTTTGATAAAATAAGAGAATTATTTTTAGAATAGTAACATTTACCATTTAACTCTCTGAAACTATTATTTACTAAGCTTTTTGCTTCATCTTTATTTAAGTTTTTAAAATATAATTCGAAATTTGATAAATGAGGACTATTAAAAAACTCTATAAATTTATTTCTGAATTTCAATTTTGTTTCAGTCCTAAAATCATTAATTTTTAATTGATTAAAAGTAGAATAAGATTTTAAAACATATAAAAAATTAATTTCATATTGGTGTACAAATAAAGTGTCCCTGTCAAAAAGTCTATTCTCGAAATGAAAAGATTTTACAGGAGTCTCATTTTTGTACTCTAAGTGGTCATTTTCAAAATCCAAATAATTTTCAATTTTTCCATAAATAAAAAAATTCGGAGTAATATTATAGCCTTCTGTGATTTCGTCTCGATATCTTATATTTTCTTTATAGCATTGATTGTCATTTAATAAATCGATATTAAACTGAATTACATTTTTAGCATATGTAAATTGTTTATATTTAGAAAGCTTATTTGCTTCGTTTCCTGATTTATAATATTTTGAGTCCCCAATGTAAAAAATGTTTGATGTGTCAATTAATGATTGATAATCATAAATATGATCAATTATTTTTCCATCATCATTATACTTTAGTTCGTCTAAAGAAATTGAATCAACTTCTTTAGTTTCGTCTAACTTATCTGAAAATAATTTATCAATCATATCTTCAAAAACAATATTGTAGTTTCTTACAGAAATGAATTCTTCATTATTTTTTTTGAAACTACTTGTATCTGTTTTTGAAAAATATAACTCGCATAGAGAATACATTTTTTTTAAGGTGTCTGAAAAGTAGCGATGTTTAATTTTTCTTAATTTGGA
>JASGCW010000060.1 GCA_030053945.1 Limnohabitans sp. | reverse complement strand
CAAAATTGGATTTTTTTATGTTTTTCATTAAAATCAGCTTACTTATGAATCTGCCAAAGTAATTATTGAAAGTAAAAATAATTATTCAACTAGTTTTTTTACCGATAGCAATGGGATTCTAGAACTTCATCTGGATGGCGAATGTGTATTTATTACGATTGAATCATTTAAAATTTATAGAAAACAAGTTTGTTTGGATAAAAAAGGACTAACAATTAAAATTTTTTTGTCTGTTTTTTTTGATTCACTTAGTAGTAATTTTACGTTAAAATCTAAAAAAAAGATTAATAAAAGCAAACTACAGGAAATAAAAGACTGTTTAAGAAAAAATGGATGTAATGGTGAATGTCAGAAAAAATATAAAATTGTAATTAGTCATCAAATATAATATTTAGCTTTTATTAAAGTACTTACCCACCATTTCTAATAATTTTTCTTTGTCTAACGGTTTCGAAATGAAGTTATTAAATCCTGTTTTTTTTATTTTCTCTATTTCCTCTTCAAAAGAATATGAAGTTTGCGCAATTATTGGGATGGTTGTGTTAAATTCTCTAATTTTTTTAAATGCTTCGTGACCATCCAAAATTGGCATTTTTATATCCATAAGTATTAAATCTATCTCGTTATTTTCGCTACAAATCTGAACAGCTTCTTGGCCATCTTTTGCTCTAATTACAATGTAATTTGCTGATTTTAATATTTTCTCAATCAGGATAAAATTAACGTTGTCATCTTCAGCAACAAGAATAAGTTCTTCTTTACCTAAATCATAAATTACGGCAGTGTTTTCAATAGTTGTAATTGATTTCGTGTCATAGTCAAGCGGGATAGTGAATGTAAATGTAGAACCAACACCTAGTTGTGAAATCAATGAAATGCTACCTCCAAGCATTTCCACGTAGGCTTTAGAAATAGCTAGTCCTAGCCCTAGTCCTTCATTTGCAGAAATTGTTGTAGAGCCTATTTTATTAAATCGTTTAAATATTTTTTCTTTGAAATCATCAGGAATTCCAATTCCCGAATCCTTTACTGAAAATACAATTCTCTTGTTGATTTCATCTATTTCATAATCAAGAATCACAAAGCCTTCTTCGGTGAATTTTAACGCATTTTGCAATAGATTAGCTAAAATTTCGTTCAGTTTCACAGCATCGGTTCTAACTTTGTATTTCAATGGTTTTTCAGGTTCAATTAACTTAATATCAATTTTTGGGTTTTTATTGGTAACCGCCAATGAATCAAAAACAGTTTTAATGGTTGTTTTAATATCTACACTAGAAATATTAGCTTGAATACTGTTAATTTCGATTTTAGACATTTCCACTAAATCATCAATGATCTCAATTAGATTTTTTCCACTTTGAAGAATGATTTTGATATATTCGTTTTTTCATCATCGCTTAAGTTAGGATTGAGAAGCAAGTCTGAAAATCCCATTATTGCGTTCATAGGGGTTCTTACTTCGTGGGATAAATTCATTAGAAAAGCCGATTTAAGTTTTTCTCCTTCTTCAGCTTTTAGTTTCGATTTTTCTAACTCAATGGTTTTTTCCTGATTTTCTTCAAAAAGTTTGCCTATATATCTAAACTCTCCTTTGATGTTTTTAAGCGATTGTAAAGCACTTTTGTCTCCAGTTTTTAGGATTTTCTTTATAAAACTTAAAGGTAATTTAGACCATTTATTAGCATAGTGATAGTAAATAATCCAAGAAATGATTAATGCTAAAGTAATAATTATTAAAATAAATTTTGTAATCCAGAAGTCAATATTATAAGCTCTCTTAAAGTAAAGTTGTTGGATAGTTTGATTTTTATAATCTTTGAGAGGCAAAACATAATGTACGGCTTTTATGTTTTTATCAAAATTTTTATAGAATTCTATATTAGAAGTACTAATCTTTTCAAAGTTGGAAAAATATTCATTGTCTAAAAGCCTAGCCATAAAAAAACAACCTGAGGGTTTTGTTTTGTTTTTATATGGATCATCTGAAGTGTGAATGGTGGCAGCATATACTTCAACAATTCCTTCAGGAATTTTTAAATAGAATTTGTCTATTTTTTTCTGGAGTAATTTATTAATAGCTTCTTTAGGAATGAAGTTTAATGTTCTTATTTTAGGGGTCGATGCTTTAGTTATAAATTGTCCTTCTGGATTATAAACACAAACATACTCGACTTTATAATTGTCTAGAACATTGGCAACAGAAGTGTTAAACCATTTTAGGTCTTTCGTTTTGACAAAATCAACAAATTCATCCCAATAAGTAATTTCTGTTACTAAAGAGATATAATTTTCCGAATTGAGTTTTTGTAGCGAATTGATCTCATTTTTATAAATTTCATTACCCTTTTTGTAAATCTGTTTTTCTTGGACTTTCGTATAATAATATAAAAGTATTACCAGCAGCAACAGGCAAAAAGTTATGAATGTAAGTAAGCTTACAACTTTTGCATAAGTTGAGTCTGAAGTTTTGTAAAATGGAAATTTCACTAAAAATGTTTTTTGTTTGCTCTATAAAAGTACATTTTTTTGGTTAATATATTGTAAAGTAGTCAGTTATTTTTGATAATAGTTTATTAGTAAATCTATAAACCTACTATAACTTTCAAGCCCTTCCTGCTGCTGATTCATTTTTAGGAAATTGTCATAAAAAATCTCAAATCCTTTATCGATAAAGGTTCTATGTGATAACCAAAAATCTTTGCTTTCCTGAAAATTCTTCATTACGCCAGGGTTTATTTTTTTAAGGAACGTATCTAAAAGTTTTTCATCTTTGGCACCAATGTTTGAAAAACAAAAGTGCAATGCATAGGTATAAGCTGCGTATTTAAAATATAAATCAGGGTTGTTGTGACAGGCTAAAAAACCTATAAAGTTACATTCGCTCTCGCTACCGTAGCCTATTTGATGGGCCATTTCGTGGCAGGTAGTTGCAGGAAAATTGTGTAGCGGTATCAATCCGTTTACTTGAGCTTCATTAGTAAAAGGATTCAAATAGCCACCAAAACCCATATAGGTTAATACTGTCGAAATCAAGGAGGTTTTTTGACTTGGAATTTTGTATTTGAATTCAGGGTGTACCTCAGATAACTGTTTGTAACCTAATAATGCCTTTTCAAAAATTTGTTCTTGGTTGTAGGGTACTGTCACTTTTACAGCAGTGTCTTTCGTAATTTGAAACTGAATTTCGTTGGTTTTTGCTATTAATTTTTCGGTAAAAGCAATGAGTTGTTTATCGGTATAGTCGGTTTTTAAATCCATTTTTTGACTCAAAGGCAATCGGTAATAATTCAATGCCCAGAGTAAATGAAACAGAAAATATACAATTGAGATAAGATTTAAGGAAGCGATGAACTTCTCTTTTTTTGTAGTTTTATTCCAATTTTTCTTTAGCCAATAAAGAATATAGATAATTAATACCCCATATAAAACATCACCAACCGAAAAAGGTATTCTTCCAAAAATGTTCCTCGAAATAATTGAAATAAAACCGTAAATACCATTACTATAATATTTTTCTACCCAGTTTGGAAATAAGGCTATCCACTTTAAAAAAAGTATTTGAAAAATAAGAAAATAGATGAGAAGGTATTTACGGTGTATGAATTGCATTTTAGATTGGTTACAAAAATTTAAAAATTAAAAGTAACAAATTTAAAATTAGTGAAAGAATTACTTTAAGCATAATCTGTTGTTTTTTATTTTAAATAGTCAAACGTATTAACCATTTTTTGACTCAAAGGCAATCGGTAATAATTCAATGCCCAGAGTAAATGAAACAGAAAATATACAATTGAGATAAGATTTAAGGAAGCGATGAACTTCTCTTTTTTTGTAGTTTTATTCCAATTTTTCTTTAGCCAATAAAGAATATAGATAATTAATACCCCATATAAAACATCACCAACCGAAAAAGGTATTCTTCCAAAAATGTTCCTCGAAATAATTGAAATAAAACCGTAAATACCATTACTATAATATTTTTCTACCCAGTTTGGAAATAAGGCT
The DNA here is from genome assembly GCA_030053945.1 of Limnohabitans sp. GTDB lineage: Bacteria > Bacteroidota > Bacteroidia > Flavobacteriales > Flavobacteriaceae > Flavobacterium. The sequence goes on along the minus strand of JASGCW010000060.1, from coordinate 20,154 downwards.
ATCCACTTTAAAAAAAGTATTTGAAAAATAAGAAAATAGATGAGAAGGTATTTACGGTGTATGAATTGCATTTTAGATTGGTTACAAAAATTTAAAAATTAAAAGTAACAAATTTAAAATTAGTGAAAGAATTACTTTAAGCATAATCTGTTGTTTTTTATTTTAAATAGTCAAACGTATTAACCATTTTGTATTTTGGACTTCTGCTGATAAAATCCCTGAAATATGCCGTATGACTAGCTCCTAGAAGAATGAAAACTCTATCTTTTTCTGTAAGTTGTAATCTATTTAGGTTGGAATACATTCTTATGTTGCGTTGGTAATATTTGGTCGCTTCATCTGCCCCCTCAAAACCATTTTCGGTTCCTGCGTGAGAAAGCATTTCGGCATTTGCTTCAATTAAAAAATTCAAATAAGTATTGGAATTTGTGAGTTTTAATTTGTCTAGCAGATTAAGTTTATCTTGATCAACATTTATTTCAGGATAGTATTTAAAAGGATTTTTATAGAATTCAGTTAGCCAATATGAATCTATAGTATTTTTTATTTCGCTCCCAATGCCAAAATTATATTCCATTTTGTGATCAATCCCAAAGATTTTTTTTGTACCGCTAATGCGCCCAACTTCATATGCTAATAACTCAATTTCAGATGGGTTTTTAAATATCATTTTTGGGTTATTAAGATATTCGTTATATTCTGCTTGTAGTTTCTGGTCAAATGAGGGAGGTGTTTCAACAAGTATAACCGTAGGCTTGAATAAAGCTAATTTTTCAGCAATTTTTTTAACTGCATTTTGATTTTTCTTGTCATTTTCGTCAAATTCTGTTTTGTGAGCATCATTAGTCTCTCCCATATGGAATGTGCCAAGATTTAGAATCTGGATTTTGTTTATTTCCTGATTAGGAAAAGTTTTGGAAGTTGTAACTTCTGTTTTTTGTTGGGCAGTAGTTTTTTTAGCGGTATTAAAAGAATATAAAGCTAAAATTCCGGTCAAAATAATAAGTTTTTGTTTCATTGTTTACTGTTTTTAATTGTTAAAAGTTAGTTTTGTTAAATCTTTGTAACTACTTAAGGGGGGAAGATAAATTGTGGAAGTATTTTTTAAGTTTGTATCTGATTTTCAATGCTTCTAAACTTAAATTTGAAGAGTATTTTTTACATACTTCAAACCTTCCATCTCCTAGCTCCAATCTTCAAACCTTAAGTCGTTACAGTTTTTATTTGTAATTGGATAAAGCAAAATTAAAAAGCTATTTTTGAAGCTGATTTACACTAAAGTTTAAAATTTAGTTATGGAAGAAAGAGTAAAAAGTGAATTAATTTCTAAGAATCATCTGAAGAAAACAATGCACCAATCTGAAATTTTGATGGATTGGACACAGCAACTTGTTGAAGCTATTTCTAGAATGTCATTCACTTGCTTGTATGTTATTGATTATACCACAATGACTTTTGAATACGTATCGCCGCATCCGTTATTTTTATGTGGAAATACAGTAGAGGAAGTAAAAGAAATGGGGTATACTTTTTATTTTAAACATATTCCAGAAAATGAATTGCAAATGCTACATATGATCAATGAAGAAGGGTTTAATTTTTATGAAAAATTAGCACAAGAAGACCGATTAGAGTATGCAATTTCATACGATTTTCATTTGGTACATAAAAATGGTAATAAAAAATTAGTCAATCATCAATTAACGCCATTGTTGCTTACTGAGGAAGGAAAACTTTGGAAAGCTATTTGTATGATGAAAACAGCTACAAGTTTTGAAGCTGGAAATGTGATTATCTCAAAACAAAATTCTAAAGATACTTGGCAGTTAGATTTAGTTTCAAAGGTTTGGTCAAGAATTGTCAAACCAGAATTGACAGACAAAGAATTAGAAACGTTAAAGAAATATGCTCAAGGTTTTTCTATAGACGAAATCGCCCAACAACTTTTCGTTTCTTTAGACAGTGTGAAATATTACCGCAGAAAAATTTTTGAAAAGTTTGAGGTCAAGAATATGCAAGAAGCCTTAGGTTATGCATTGCATCATAAAATTATTTAACAGAAAGAATATTTTAAAAACTGTGAAGACTGACAAATTAAACTTTGTAACTTTGGACTTCTGAAAATAAAACAAGTATAATGAGCCAAGAAATAAGAAATCTGGAGCCCAAAGCGCTTTGGAACAAGTTTGCCGATTTAAATTCGGTGCCTCGTCCTTCTAAAAAAGAAGAGCGAGTAATTGCATTTGTGATGGAATTTGGACAAAAATTAGGTCTAGAAACTATCAAAGATGAGGTAGGAAATGTAATTATCAAAAAACCTGCTACTGCGGGAATGGAAAATAGAAAAACCATTGTTATGCAATCGCATTTAGATATGGTTTGCCAAAAAAATAATGATACTGTTTTCGATTTTGATACACAAGGAATCGAAATGTATGTAGATGGTGACTGGGTTCGTGCTAGAGGTACTACATTAGGTGCAGATAACGGTCTAGGGGTAGCAACCATTATGGCAATTCTTGAAAGTACAGATATTGCTCATCCTGCTATCGAAGCCTTATTTACCATCGATGAAGAAACGGGAATGACTGGAGCTTTAGGTCTAAAAGGAGGTTTGTTAGAAGGACAAATACTTTTGAATCTTGATACTGAAGAAGATGACGAAATTGATATAGGATGTGCAGGTGGAGTAGATGTTACAGCTACCCGTAGTTACAACGAGGAAGAAACACCAGAAGGTTCTGTTGGTTATACCATTACTGTAAAAGGGTTAAATGGAGGACATTCAGGAATGGATATTCATAAAGGATTGGGGAATGCTAATAAGATTATGAACCGCTTGTTGTTTGACGGATTTGAAAACTTCGGATTGCAAATTGCTGAAATTAACGGAGGAAGCTTACGTAATGCTATTCCTCGTGAGAGCGTAGCTAAAGTAATTATCGCTGGAATGTATGACGAAGCATATGTTTTTGATATGCAAGAAATTATCAACGATATTAAAACAGAGTTCAAAACAATGGAGCCTAAGTTGGAAATTTTGATTGAAAAATCAGATTTACCTGCTAAAGTAATGGATTTAGGTGTTCAAGAAGGTTTATTGCGTGCTATTTATGCAGCTCATAATGGAGTGTATAGAATGAGTGCAGATATGGCCGACTTAGTAGAAACCTCAAACAATATTGCTAGGGTAGTGGTTAAAGAAGGTGAAATTTCTATCCAAAATCTTACTCGTTCGTCTGTAGAAAGTTCTAAGTTTGATTTAGCAAATGCTTTACGTTCTGCTTATGAATTATTTGGATGCGAAGTAGAATTTGCAGGAAGTTATCCAGGTTGGACACCAAATGTAAACTCGGAAATTTTAGATGTACTAACTTCAATCTATGAAAAACAAAACGGAAGCAAACCAAATGTCGTAGCTTGTCACGCTGGTTTAGAATGCGGTATTTTAGGTACAAATTATCCAGGAATGGATATGATCTCTTTTGGTCCAACGATCCACGGAGCACATAGCCCTGACGAAAGAGCGAGTATTTCTTCGGCTCAAAAATACTGGAAGTTTGTATTGGAGATTTTAGAGAATATTCCTATGAAACAATTAAAATCAAGCCTGTGAGTATTACAGGCTTTTTTGTTTGTCTATAAATTTTAAGATTTTTTACGGAAAAACCGTATTCTTTTTAGAAATTAGTTTTATACATTTATCTTAATTATAATAACAAACAAAAACTATGATTAAGAAACTTTCAACTTTGGCTGGAGCAAAAAGCCTAAGTAAATCAGAACAACAATCTATTGTTGGGGCAGGATTAAGAAGATGCTGCGAATATGATTATAACTCTAACGGTGTATTAGTTTGCACTTTATGGGTTAGCTATGGACAATACTGCCCATAATTAGATTTTTAGAAAATAAAATAGGCTATCTGGTTTGAGATAGCCTATTTTTGTTTTTATTAATTCCTTTTAAAATTATAATTTCTTTTTGCCCACATTTTACAAGGTGCTATCCATTCTTTTATGGGTTTAAATAAAAACTTTCGATTGTAGAGTTAATCTATTTGTTCTATTTTTAGTTTTATTAATTGATTAGAATCTGAACTGGGTAAATAATATTCTTGAATTTCAAATTCTTTGCCAATATTTACATTATATTTTTTCTTTAAATTTTTGAAGTACACTGATTCAATATTCTTTCCTTTTTTATCATATATCATTATTGCTTTTAACAAAAGTTCAATGCAAGTTCCTTGGATAGTAACTGAGGGTTGATATTCTAAGCTTATTATTTCATATTTATTAAATAGTTTTATTTGTTCATCAGTAATTGTATCTGAATAGTTGTGTTTGTATAATTTGGTTTTAAATCCACCTATACTAACGTTAAACATTGCATAAGAATATACTTCTCCATTTGTGTTTTGATTGCTATCAACCGAAAAACTGGTAAATACATTTATTTCAGAGTTAGAGAAACTTTCATTTTTTACAGAATATGGTATTTCAATAGAGTCTTTTAATGCTTCACTATAAATTTTACCCTTTGTTATTACTAAATAAGAAGATTCTATTTCGGAACTTTCATCGTAAGAGGTTATTTTTAATTTTATGCTGTTATTTTTGAATTTCAGGGTAAACGAATTGTTATAACTTACATTTTTGTTGTTTTTACAACTAATAAATATAGTAAGGATTAATAAAAGAAAAAGGTTTTTATAATTCATTTTAATTTGTAATTAATTCATAGTTGCTAGTTAATTGATTTATTTAATTGGAGTCCAAAGACAAATAAAGTAAGTTTTATTAGATAACCTTCTAATGTTACAGCTTGTATTGTTCTTGGAAATATTTTTTTGTTATCAATATTTGTTGTTTCTACTCTTTTTTTCATTTTTTTGATTAATACAGTTCTATTTTAGTTGGAACTCTTAAAATATACTTCAACTCTTTCGAATTTTTCTTAGGATGATAAAATAGAATTTAATTCAATAAAATTTCTTTGCAGTACTGACTTTTACTCAATTAAATTGTTTAGTGTAAATCTTAATGTTGTCATTTTTTTTCTTATTTCATTCAGTTTGTCGTCAATACCATTTGAGGTAAATGGCAAGTTCTCAAAAAGTGATTCGTTGGGATAAACTATAATTTCAGTCCAGTTAGAATTGTTTTCTATTGATTCAATTTTACTTGAAATAGTTATTCCATTTTCAAATTCAAACGACCCTTTGGAATTATTCCATATGGTGTTTAATTGGCATTTTTTTGAAGCTGAGTTGATAATTGCTATTCCTAATTTGCAAAATTCTTGTCCAACTTCTAAATGTTTTTTATAATTTGAACAAGCACTAATTTTAGTCATAATAATTTCTGCTTTAGTAAGTGTCTCATTTTTTAAAATTTCTAAAGACATACCTGCATTATATTTGACAGAAAAATGATCTTTCCAGACTGTTATTTCAATTTCGTCGCATTGTTTATCTAAATGTTCGTCTAAAGCGTGACATAAAACTTCAAATAGTAATGAATTTAAAGAATTTTCATCGAAACATTTCTGAAAGTATAGCTTTGGTCGCATTCTTACGTGTTCGTTACCTTCCAAAGCTCTTATACTATCTGCTGTGTATTGTTTTTTCATTTGTTTTGACGATGATTTTTCGTTGTTATTGTTGCAAAAACCTCAAGCTATTAAATTATGGTAATTTTAGTTAGTAATTTTTCATTTGTTTAACTTGTTTGATAGTTGTAAGTTTTTAAATTTTTAATCAAACAATTTCAATTTATTCCTGACTCAAAAATTTCAATAACCAGTTAAGCATTTCTCTTTTTTGTGAATCGTTTGCATTGTCATTCATGTCGTTATGAATTGTGTTGTGTAATTTTTGGATAGTAATGCTGTATTTTTTTTGTTCTTCCTCAGATGGGATAACCCCAGCATCTGCGGATTGATCGCTTGAGCGTAACGAATAAATTTTAGGTACTGAAATTCTAGGAAGTGGTACTCTCCTGTTGTCTAAAGTGATGAGTTTATATAGCATTTCGGGGTGTTTTTTTGTAAATGTGGCAGCCATATCGCCTCCCATAGAATGACCTATTATGATGGTTTCGTCAAAATTGAGCCTTCGGTATCTTTTTTTCATATGTTCGATGACTGCATAAATATTCTCGGCTCCTCTTTCAAAAAATACTTTTCTACTAGATTGTATGTCTCCCGTTTTTGGCAGTAATTCATCTGTGGGTAATTCGTGTTGGATACTAGCAACCATACAGCCCTGTGAAGCTAGTTCTTTTGCTATAAAAGAATAGGATTTGTTTGAATCGGGTTTGTTTTCGTTATATCCGTGGTTGATAATAACCAACGGGATATTGTGTATTTTTTTTGGAATGTATAAAGTAATAGGAATTTTTCTATTTCTCATTTTATCCACAAGCACAATATCTCTTTGTTTTGTAGTTATTTGCGCTATGCTAGTAACGGTAATGAATAAAAATAAGAAAAAGGTAAGTGTTTTTTTCATTAAAGTTTTTTTCAAATATAAAAAATCCCTAATTACAATTTGTAATTAGGGACATTTACTTTTTAAAAAAGAATTTTTATTCCTGAACTAAAACCCATTGACCAGAAGCTATTAATGATTCTGCTTTTTTGAATTTCATTGTTTCAGATTGCCCATTCATAATATTTCTAATAGTAACCGTATCGTTACGATTTATCTTTGGTTGGTCACGAACAATAGTTTCTGTAACTTGATGTTGTTGTGCTTGCCCAGCATTTTGCATTGCATCACGATGGCGTATGGCTTGTTCCTCCATATTTAAAACTTCTTCTTTCGTTTCAATATAGTGGTCGTGTTGTACTTCATCAATTGCTTCTTGAATAGGACCATTTTGTTGTGGTAAATCTGCTTTGAATAAGAAAGAAATAACTTCTTTGTTTATTCCGTCTAACATATTTTTGAACAAATTGAACGCTTCAAATTTGTAAATCAATAATGGGTCTTTTTGTTCGTGTACTGCTAATTGAACAGATTGTTTTAATTCGTCCATTTTGCGTAAATGCTTTTTCCAAGCTTCATCTACTATAGCAAGTGTGATGTTTTTTTCGAAATCAGCAACTAATTGTTTTCCTTGTGTTTCGTAAGCTTTCGCTAAATCTGTAACAACACTCATTGTTTTTACACCATCAGAGAAAGGAACAATTACACGTTCGAATTGATTGTTAGGGCTTTCAAAAATATTTTTAATGATAGGGAAAGCTTCTTGTGCATCTCTAGCATTTTTGTTACTATAGTATTCGTTTGCTGCTTTATAAACTTTTCCGGTTATTTCTCTGTCAGATAAATTAGCAAAATCATTTTCAGAAACAGGAGACGTAATAGATAAATAACGAATTAGCTCAAATTCAAAATTCTTGAAATCTTTAGTCAATTTATTTTTCTCGACAATTGCATCGCAAGTGTCATAAATCATATTAGCAATATCCAGCTTTAAACGCTCTCCATGTAAAGCGTGGCGACGACGTTTGTAAACCACTTCACGTTGAGAGTTCATTACATCATCATATTCTAATAGACGTTTACGAACACCAAAGTTGTTTTCTTCTACTTTTTTCTGTGCTCTTTCGATAGATTTTGTCATCATCGAATGCTGAATTACTTCGCCTTCTTTTAATCCCATTCTATCCATAATTTTTGCTACTCGGTCTGAACCAAATAAACGCATTAAATTATCTTCTAATGAAACGTAAAATTGCGAGCTTCCAGGGTCTCCTTGACGACCTGCACGACCACGTAACTGACGGTCAACGCGACGAGAATCGTGACGTTCTGTACCAATAATTGCTAATCCACCCGCAGCTTTAACTTCGTCAGTTAATTTGATATCGGTACCACGACCAGCCATATTTGTTGCGATAGTTACCACACCTGGTTTTCCTGCTTCGGCAACGATTTGAGCCTCTTGTTTGTGTAATTTTGCATTCAATACATTGTGTTGAATACCTCGCATTTTAAGCATACGACTCAACAACTCAGAAATTTCTACCGAAGTTGTACCTATAAGCACTGGACGACCTTCAGAAACTAGTTGTTGAACGTCTTCTGCAACTGCATTGAATTTTTCGCGAACAGAACGGTAAATTAAATCTTCTTTGTCTTTACGAGCAATTCCTCTGTTTGTAGGGATTTCTACAACATCTAATTTGTAAATTTCCCAAAACTCACCAGCTTCTGTTACAGCAGTACCTGTCATACCTCCTAATTTATTGTACATACGGAAGTAGTTCTGTAAGGTGATTGTTGCGTAAGTTTGAGTGGCATCCTCAATTTTTACATTTTCTTTAGCTTCAATAGCTTGGTGTAAACCATCTGAGTAACGACGACCGTCCATAATACGACCTGTTTGCTCATCTACTATCATTACTTTATTGTCAATAACTACATATTCTGTATCTTTTTCAAATAAAGTATAAGCTTTCAATAATTGAGTTAATGTATGAATACGCTCGCTTTTTACTGAAAAGTCTGCAAAAAGATTTTCTTTTTGTTCTGCTTCTTCTTCTTTAGAAAGTCTTAAAGCTTCTATACGAGCTATTTCAGTACCAATATCTGGAAGGACGAAGAATTTTTCATCTGTAGTTTTAGAAAGTTCTTTAATACCACTTTCTGTAAGTTCTACTTGATTGTTTTTTTCTTCGATAACAAAGTAAAGTGCTTCATCTACGATTGGCATTTTACGATTGTTGTCTGACATGTATTCGTTTTCGGTTTTTTGAAGTAACTGTTTTGTTCCTTCTTCCGATAAGAATTTTATTAAAGCTTTGTTTTTAGGTAAAGCACGGTGTGCGCGTAATAAATTGAAACCAGCATCTTTTTGGTTTCCTTCTTTTAAGAAACGTTTAGCTTCTGTAAGAAAACCGTTAGCTAATTGACGTTGTACATTTACTAAATTGTCAATGTATGGTTTTAATTCGTTGAATTCGTGACGATCACCATCTGTTACTTGCCCAGAAATAATTAATGGAGTACGAGCATCATCAATTAAAACTGAATCGACCTCATCGACAATCGCAAAATTATGTTTGCGTTGTACTAAATCGCTTGGCGAATGCGCCATATTATCACGAAGGTAGTCGAAACCAAATTCGTTATTTGTTCCATAAGTAATGTCTGCTTCATAAGCTTTGCGACGTGCATCAGAGTTGGGTTGATGATTGTCGATACAATCTACAGTTAATCCGTGGAATTCGAACAAAGGAGCTTTCCAAGTACTATCACGACGTGCTAAATAGTCGTTAACAGTTACTAAATGAACACCATTGCCAGTTAATGCATTAAGGTATAATGGCAACGTAGCTACTAATGTTTTACCTTCACCCGTTTGCATTTCTGCAATTTTGCCTTGATGAAGTACCACACCACCTATCATTTGAACATCATAGTGAATCATATCCCAAGTGATTGCTTTTCCAGCAGCATCCCAAGAGTTAGCCCAAATAGCATCATCACCTTCTAGTGTGATATATGGTTTAGTAGCCGAAAGTTCACGATCTTTTGGTGTTGCTTTTACACGAACTTGAGTGTTTTCTTTAAAACGACGTGCTGTTTCTTTTACCACGGCAAAAGCTTCAGGTAAAATTTCATTTAACATTTTTTCCGAAGCTTCATAAGCTTCTTTTTCTAACTTATCTATTTCTGTATAGATATCCTCACGAGCATCAATGTCTGATAGATTTTCTACTTCAATTTTTAAATTTTGAATTTTAGCATCTTTGTCAGCGCGAGCTTGTTGTATTCTAGCTTTGAATTCTGCTGTTTTAGCTCTCAATTGATCATTAGGTAAAGCATTTAAAGCTCCTTCAAAAGATTTTATTTTAGCAATAATTGGCTGAATGGCTTTAACGTCTTTTTGCGATTTGTCGCCTACAAAAACTTTTAATATGTTGTTAATGAAACTCATACGGTTTGTTTTAAAAAAAATGTGTGTAAAAATACCAAAAAAAAAGCCTCTAATGAGACTTTTTTAGTAGGTTTTATTATTAATATTCATCCTCGTTCCAAAGATAATCTTCGTCTGTTGGATAGTCTGGCCAAATTTCTTCCATCGATTCGTAAATCTCTCCTTCGTCTTCGATAGATTGTAAATTTTCTACCACCTCAAGAGGAGCACCAGTTCTAATAGCGTAGTCGATTAATTCGTCTTTGGTAGCAGGCCACGGAGCATCACTCAAATACGATGCTAATTCTAATGTCCAATACATCTCAGTAAAATTTTAATTTGTGCAAATATAATTTTTCTACAAAAAAAATCAAGTTTTTTTTGATTTATTTTCAGTTAATTTTTAAGAACTTATTGATTGATGATTTTTGATTAACGATTTCTGAAATTTAGAAGTAATATTCAATTATAAAATCATTAAATAAGCTAAAACCTTTTATGCTTAAAAATATATTTTTTAATGCTACTTCTAAAATTTAAAATCAAATATCAGCAATCTGAAATCACTTCCTTGGTATCCACTGTACTTCGTTAGCTTGCAGGTCAAATGACAACTTTCGTGCCAATACAAAAAGATAGTCAGAAAGTCGGTTTAGGTACTTCAAAACAAGTTCATCTGTCGGTTCTATGTCATTCAAATGTGTGGCTAAACGCTCGGCACGACGGCATACACAACGTGCTATATGACAATATGACACGGTGGTGTGGCCTCCTGGTAATACAAAATGTGTCATAGGTGGCAAAGACTCTTCCATTGAATCTATTTCTTTTTCTAGAAATTCAATATCAGATTCAATGATACCAAGGTTTTGCAAACGTTTTTCGCCGTTTTTTAAGATTTCTTTCTCAGGTGGTGTCGCTAAAACAGCACCTAGTGTAAATAATCGGTCTTGTACTTCGATTAATACATTTTGATATAAAGGATTTATTTCTTGGTCTCGAATGAGTCCTATATAGGAATTTAGTTCATCAACAGTACCATAACTTTCAATACGGATATGATGTTTTGGCACTCGAGTGCCTCCAAAAAGTGCTGTGGTTCCTTTATCGCCGGTTTTTGTATATACTTTCATTTATGATGTTAAGTTTCACAGTGTCATATTAAGTTTCACACAAAGTTGCACCAAGATTTATTGCATTTTTGTGTAATTCTTTGTGAACTGAGTGGTTATTTATTAAAAGTCAAAAATATAAAATTGAAATCGATTTAAATCAATAAGACCACTCTTTCGAATGGTCTTTCTTTTTTGTTATTGAAGTAACTAGTATCCAAATAACTCTTCTAGAGAGATTTTCTTTACTTCTCCTAATTTTTTCATTTCTTCCATAGAAACATTTTTTTCAGAAGCTACAATGGCATATGTATATGGTTTTCCTGATAAAAGGTTTTTGTGGAAATTTTGTAAATCTTGCATAGTTATAACATCTACGGCATTGTATATTTTCTTTCTAAGATCTGTTGTTTCGCCTAATTGTTTATTAGCTAAATACGTGAAAATGATATTGTCTTGAGTGATACGTTCTGTTTGAATGTCTTTTTTAACAGCCGTTTTCGCTAATTCTAAATTAGTAGGTAATTCAGGCATTTTATTCAATAATTCATTCATTGCAGTAGTTGCTTCTTTGAATTTGTCTGCTTGACTACCCACATAACTCATCATATAATACTGTTGGTCTTTTTTTTGTGGAGATACATAATACCCATAAGTACTATATGCCAAAGCTTTACTTTCACGAATGGTTTGGAAAACAATTGAGCCCATACCACCACCAAAGTAATTGTTGAATACATTTACTATAGGTGTTTTGTTAGCATCGTAATTTTCAGTGTTTTTGATCCAACGTGTTTCTGCTTGTACCATATCATAATGTGTGAATAAAACTTGATTGCTTGTTTGTGCAATTTGTTTGAATTCTTTCATTGCAGGCGCAGTAGCAAATGTAGCAGGAACAGTGTGTAATGTTTTTAATTTATCAACTATAGCTGATAATGGTTGTGGACCATAATAAATGATGGTTTGTTCGTAGTTGTTCAAATTCTTGATACGATCTAATAATTCTTGGGGTGTTATAGCTTCTATGTCTTTATCAGATAGTGTATTATTGAATTTGTTTTTAGGGCCAAATTGAGCGTAGCTCGTTAATCCTTGAAGAATTGCTCCTTTGTTTGCTTTAGCATCTTTGCGTGATTTAGCTATACGAGCTTTTAGTGATTTTAATGCTCCTTCGTCAGTTTTTACATTTCTAATCACTTCTTCATATAATTTTACTGCATTTTCAAAGTTTTCTTGTAAACCTTCAATAGAAACGGTAGTATATTCTTCTGCAGTGCTAATGCTAAAACTACAAGCAATTTTGTAAAAAGCTTTTGAAATTTCTTCGGCACTCATTTTATCTGTGCTTAAAAACTGAATATACTGAGAAGCGATTGATTGTTTTAAATCGTTTAATGTACCTATTTTGTAACGGTATTTTAAACGGAAGATATCATTGTCTTTGTTTGCAACATACAATACTTCTGCTTTTCCAATTTTTGATTTTTGGATGTCTTTGTTGAAATCTAAAAATACTGGTGTAGCTGGAATGCTTGGCATTTCGTTAATCATTTTTACAAAAGCCGATTGTTTGTCAGCATTTGTTTCTACTGGAGTAATTGTTGGTTTTTCAATTTTAGCAGCCGTAGGAGCTTCCCCTTTTCGTTTTAGGATAGCTACATAATTATCGCCTAAATATTTGTTGGCAAATGCGACTATGTCTTCTTTTTTAATTTTAGACAAATCGTTTACGTATGCTACTTGGTCTTTCCAGTCTAATTCAGAAGTAAAAGCATCCATTAAAGAACTTGCTCTTTCTGAATATTTTTCTGTTTCGTAGATTTTCGATTTTTTGATGTTGTTGATGATTGATGTAATCAAATTGTTATCAAAATTTCCTTTTTTCAAGTTTTCGATTTCAGCTAAAACTAATGTTTTAACTTCTTCTAATGTTTGTCCGTTTGTTGGATTAGCTGATAAGTATAAAATTCCGTGGTCAATCAGTGTGTACGTAAACGCACTTGCTCTTAGTAATTTTTGTTTTTTTACTAAGTTCAAGTCTAATAAGCCTGCTTTTCCGTTTGTCAGAATTTGCCCCACTAAATCAGCTAATAAAGCGTCTTTGTCCTTGTTTCCAGGTAAACGGAAACCAATGGTTAAACTTTCAGCATCTGGACCTACAATTTCTTTTACGATAGGTGCTGTGATAGGTGCTTCTGGTTGAAAAGTGTATTTTTCAACAGGTTTATTTTGCATAGAACCAAAAGCTTTGTCAATTTTTACAATAACTTCATCCGGGTTGAAATCACCTGATAAAATTACTCCCATATTGTTAGGTACATAATATTTGTTGAAATATTTGCGAATTTCTACTAATGATGGGTTTTTTAAGTGCTCTATAGTTCCTATTGTTGTTTGTAAACCGTAATTGTGCTTTTGAAATAAATTTGCAAATAATGTTTCAAATATTTTACGACCGTCATTGTCTAATGCGCGGTTTTTTTCTTCATAAACTGCTTCTAACTCGGTATGGAAGATTCTTAATATGGGATTACGGAATCTTTCTGCTTGTACAGTTATATACTTGTCAATTGAGCTACTTGGAACATCATCAGTATAAACGGTTTGCTCAAAAGAGGTAAAAGCATTTGTACCTTGTGCCCCCATTGCACTCATCATCTTGTCATATTCGTTAGCAATTGCATATTTACTAGCAACTCCAGAAATTGAATCGATTTTTGTATAAATAGATTTGCGAATTGCTTCATCAGTTGTTTTGTTGTATTGTTCGTATAGAGCATCAATTTTGTTTAGTTCTACTTGTTCTTTTGCCCAATCAAGTGAACCGTATTTGTCTGTTCCTTTAAATAACATATGTTCTAGGTAGTGTGCAAGACCAGTATTTGTTGATGGATCTGTTTTACTACCAGCTTTTACGGCAACATACGCTTGAATTCTAGGATCTTTTTTTGTAGGGCTTAAAATTACTGTAAGTCCATTTTTTAAGGTGTAAAAGCGAGCTTTTGTTGGATCATTGGTCACATATTTGTAATTATAACCGTTTGCAATGGCTTCTTTCCACTGATGCTGATTTTGTGCTATTGCTATAGTTGATAACGTAACTGCTATTATAGCAAATTTAAATCTGTTTAGCATTTCTAATTGAATTAAATATATTAGATCAAAAATAGAGTATAGTTTTTTTAAAACTGATAATAAAATGTTAATGCTTTTTGTTTAAGAAGTCACTTTCAATCAGGCCGTCTCGAAGTCTTATGATTCTGTGTGCATAAGCGGCAATATCTTCTTCGTGTGTTACTAAAATTACAGTATTTCCATTTGCGTGTATTTCTCCAAAAAGTTTCATAATTTCTACCGAAGTTTTACTGTCTAAGTTTCCTGTAGGTTCATCGGCAAGTATGATTGAAGGTTTATTAACTAAAGCCCTAGCTACGGCAACACGCTGACGTTGACCTCCTGATAATTGGTTGGGTTGATGATCCATACGATCACCTAATCCTACTTGCTTGAGTACTTCAGTAGCGCGTTTATTGCGCTCTGCTTTAGAATAGCCTGCATAAATCATTGGTAAGGCTACATTGTCTAGTGCAGTTGTTCTAGGAAGAAGATTAAAGGTTTGAAACACGAAACCGATTTCTTTGTTACGGATTTCAGCCAATTCATCATCAATCATTTTGGAAACATCTTTACCATTCAAAATGTATTGTCCAGAAGTAGGTGTGTCCAAACAACCTAAAAGATTCATTAAGGTTGATTTCCCTGATCCCGAAGGTCCCATCAATGCCACATATTCACCTTTGTTGATTTGTAAATCTATACCTTTTAAAACGTTGATAGTCTCGCTTCCTAGTTGGAAATCACGTTTGATATTTTTTATGTCGATTAATAAACTCATAGTTTGTTCAACGTTTTAAATAGTTTGAAAGTTCAGCGTTTTTTAATTAGTAGCATTTGAATTTAAAATGTTACAGTAACTTTAAACTTTTGAATATTTAACAAATTTAAACTAAACTATATTCTAATCGTAAAATGCTCTTTTTCTTGTTCTTTTCTAAAGAAAACAAATCCCCATTGAAACGTATCGATGGTAACTTTTACTTTTGAATGATTCTTTATGATTTCCCAAGCTTCTTCCATTTCTGTTGACCAATGAATATCATCAAAAATCCAAACTGAATCGTTGCTTATGGTTGGAAGTAATAATTCAAAATAGTCAAGAGTAGCTTGCTTGGAGTGGTTACCGTCTAAGTAAATTAGTTTCCAGTGTTCAGTATATAGTGAGCAGTTTTTTAAAAAGCTTGAAAATTCGTTGTTTATAAAATCTATATTTTCTAATTTGAGATTTGCAATTTGAGATTGGGCGATATTTAACGTATTTGTACAGCCTTCTAAAGTAGTAATCTTAGCTTTCGGGTTGCCTATTGATAAGGCAGAAGTTGCTAATCCCAAAGAAGTGCCAATTTCTAATATTGACTCAGGCTGAAAATAACGAACAATTCTAAATAACAGCTCAGCTCTTTTTTTTGATATTCCAGCGTTTTTAGCTATCGCAGCAATTTGTCTTTTATTCGATTTGAATACTCTAGAACCAGCTCCAAAGTCGGTTACTTCAATGGTATTCTGGTTTTGTAATAGACTTTTTCTGTATTCTTTTAATATTTTATATTCGGGATAATCGGTTTTGTCATAAAAACATTTGGTTACTAAACTAAATACAAAAGGGGAGTGGACTCCGTGTTGGTTAGTGGAGTTTTTTAGGAAACGTAGATATGATTTTAGTTGTTGTATCACTGTTTTCAGTCTCAGTTTTCAGTCTCAGTTTTCAGTCTCAGTTTTCAGTCTCAGTTTTCAGTCGCAGTAAGCAAACTGAGACTGACAACAGGGACTAATTTGTTTATTCTTCCATTTTAGAACTCAGTTCAAACCAACGCTCTTCTTTTTCTTCCATTTTTTTAATCAAATTCTGTAATTCGTTGGCCTTCTTTTCGATATCATTATCGGAAACTTTTCCATCGGAAAATAATTGTTCAATTTCCTTTTTCTTGACTTCTAAATCTTTAATCTCTCTTTCGATTTTTTGAAATTCTTTTTGCTCGTTGAAAGATAATCCGTTAGTAGTTGGGTTGTTTTGCTTCCAATTTACTTTTTCTTTCGATTCTTCTTTCACAGGTTCGATGCTGTCTTCGTAGGCTCTAAAATCAGAATAATTTCCAGGGAAGTTTTCTACTTCGCCCTCACCTCTAAACACAAACAAATAATCCACAATTTTGTCCATAAAATAACGGTCGTGTGAAACTACTAACAAACAGCCAGGATAATCTAAAAGAAAGCTTTCTAAGACATTTAGGGTTACTATATCTAAATCATTTGTAGGTTCATCTAGGATTAAGAAGTTAGGGTTTTGAATCAAAACGGTACATAAATACAAACGTTTCAGCTCGCCACCGCTTAATTTTTCAACATAATCATATTGTTTTTTAGAGTCAAAAAGAAAACGTTCTAATAATTGTGAAGCCGAAATAATTTTCCCTTTAGTCAGCGGAATATATTCTCCGTATTCTTTGATAATATCTATAACTCTTTGTCCTGGTTTGGGATTGATACCGCTCTGGGTGTAATACCCTATTTTTATTGTGTCACCTACTATGACTTTTCCACTATCTAATGGTAGTGTACCTGTTAATAGATTTAAAAAAGTCGATTTTCCAGTTCCGTTTTTACCAATAATTCCGATACGTTCCCCACGTTGAAAATCGAAACTAAATTCGTTTAATATAACTTTGTCTTTGAATTTTTTTGAAATTTTGTGAAGCTCGATAATCTTGCTTCCCATTCGTTCCATATTAATTTCAAGCTCAACAACGTTTTCCTTACGACGGCTCTCCGCTTTTTCTTTAATTACATAAAAATCATCTTGACGTGATTTTGATTTGGTTGTACGCGCTTTTGGTTGGCGTCGCATCCAAGCTAACTCTTTTACAAAAAGATTTTGAGCTTTGTCGATACTCGCATTTTCAGAAGCAATGCGCTCTTCTTTTTTCTCTAAGTAATAGGAGTAATTCCCTTTGTACTGGTATAGTTTTCCGTTGTCTAGTTCAATGATTTCATTGCACACACGCTCTAAAAAGAAGCGGTCGTGTGTAACCATAAATAAGGTAATATTTTCTTTTGCGAAATAACTCTCTAACCATTCAATCATCTCTAAATCCAGATGATTAGTAGGTTCATCTAAAATCAATAAATCTGGACGATTAATTAAAATAATCGCTAATGAAAGACGTTTTTTTTGTCCTCCTGAAAGATTTTTCACCTTCAATTTAAAGTCTTCCAATTTCAGTTTGAAAAGAATTTGCTTGAATTGGGTTTCAAAATCCCAAGCATTGTATCTATCCATATCGTCGAAAGCTTTTTGATAGTTTTCTTCGTCTTCGGGAGTTTCTAATGCTTTTTCGTAGCGTTCAATGACTTTTAAAATTTCATTGTCTGAAGCAAAAATGCTCTCTTCAATCGTTAACTCATCTTGTAAGTTGTGGTCTTGCGAAAGAAAAGCCATTTTGATGTCTTTTCGAATCACAACTTGCCCAGTATCAGGTTCATCATCACCATTAATGATACGCATAATACTGGTTTTTCCCGAACCATTTTTGGCAATAAAAGCAATTTTTTGGTCTTTATTTATTCCAAAAGAAATATCTTTAAATAATGTTCTTTCACCAAAAGATTTGGATATATTTTCGACTGATAGGTAATTCATAATGAATTTATAATTCTGAAATTAAAAGTGCAAAAGTAGGATTTTGAAATTCAAAACAATAAAAAATGCTGTTTAAAACAGCATTTTTATTGTAGAGGCATTCTTTATTCTAAAGTGTCTATTTCTATATAACTATCATTGAAAATTTTTATAAAAGCTTTTGTATAATCTGTTTTATCTGTTAAATAAGGATTTTCTGAAAATTTTTGAGGATTAATAGCTATTAATGGATACCAAGTACTTTGTACTTGTATTTGGATTTTATGCCCTTTTTTGAATGTGTGTAAAACATCTTGTAATGGAAATGTTATCTTTGTTTGAGTGTTAGGAGTTAGTGCTTCTGGTTTTTCAAAACTATTTCTAAATCTAGCAGGCATAATTTCGCTACGAACCATTTGGTGGTAATTAGCATAAACCACATTAGGTTTTTCTTTATTCTCAGGTTCATTATGTGGATAAATATCAATCAGTTTTACAACAAAATCTGCATCTGTTGATGAAGTACTGATAGAAAGATGTGCATTAATTTCACCAGCAAAGGTCAAATCGTCTGTGAGTACATCTGTTGTAAAAGTTAGTACATCAGGACGGCTTGTTGCGAATCTTTGATCTTCCGACATATAATTTCTTGGAGTGAACCTATTCATTTCAGAAAGTATCATAGTACTAGGTACTGGTTTGTTAGGGTCACTATAATATTCTGAAAAGTTGATTGTTTCAGATTTTGAGTTTGTTAATTTTCCTGATTCTGTAAGGTAAAAGTTTATTTTTTTGGTTTCTTTTGGAGGCCAATTAGTGTATTCATTCCATTGTTTTTTACCAGTATCATACATATAGGCTTCTGGAAGTGATACTTGGGATTTTGAATTTTCTTTCAAATAATGATGGAAAAATTTATTTTCAATATTTTTTTTGTAGAAAGTTGATATACTGTCGCCAAAATAGATGTCGTTATGAAAGTGCTTGCCTTTTTCGCTTGCCCATCCCCCATGAGAAAATGGTCCCATAACAATAGTGTTTTGTGTTTTTGGGTTGTTCTTTTCTAATGTTTTGTAAATTTTGAGCGAACCAGTTAAATCTTCTGCATCATACCATCCGCCAACAGTTAAAATGGCATGTTTTACATTTTTAAGATGTGGTAAAAGGTTTCTTTTTTTCCAAAAATCATCATAATTAGGATGTTCGATTATTTCATTCATAAAAAAGTTATCCTTATAATATTTTTTAGAAGCTTCTTTAATAGTGCCTATTTCGTTATAAAAAATGCTACCATCTTTAGAATTTGGTTTTATGAATGTATCGTTATACCAATCATCTGATGTAAGGTTTTTTTTCTGAACTCCAAAAACTGGAAATGTTCTAAAATAACCCATTACAAAAGCGCCATTGTGATGAAAATCATCAAAATAAAAATCAGATACAGGAGCCTGTGGAGATGAAGCAACTAATGCAGGATGATTTGCTAATGTTCCAACAGCTGTGTAAAAACCCGGATAGGAGATTCCGTATTGACCAACTTTTCCATTATTATTCGCTATGTTTTTAATTAACCAATCAATAGTGTCATATGTATCTGTACTTTCGTCAATATCTTTTTTGGTTTTATGTTCAACCTGCGGAGTCATATTTGTAAATGTTCCTTCACTCATATATCGACCTCTTACATCTTGAAAAACAAAAATGTATTTGTCTTTTTCGAGAAAATTATTCGTGGTTAATTCTGTAGGAAATTTATTCTCACCATATGGAGAAACGTTATAGCAGGTTCTTTCCATCAAGAATGGGTATTTATTTTTTGGAGATATATCTCTTGGAATATAAATACTTGTAAATAATTTGACACCATCTCGCATAGTGATGTAAACTTCTTTTTTTGAATAATCTTTTTCTATATTCGTTTGAGAGTAAACAGATACATATAGAAGTGTGATTAATATGGTTTTAAATGTTTTCATATTTGTATTGTCTTGACCTATTATAAGTCATAAAAAATTTTTTTTTGCACCTAAATTGGGGTCTGCTTTTAAACTCGTTTTCTTTACTACACCTGACAGGTTTTGAAAAACCTGTCAGGTGTAGTAGTTTAAAATCAGGTGATTAGGGTATATTAGAAAACTAAAATCCTTATAAGAATCAGTAATTCAGAGTTAGAATTTTATTATTAATGCAAGGTTTTTACACTAAGACCTTCAAAAACCGTGCATCTAAAAATCTAAATTTAGTTATTTATATTTTTTAAGCTCAAATTTACAAGCTCTAAAAGAATTAACACCTTTCAAAAGTTGCTAAAATTGAAGATTTTTAGAGGAAAAAGATAGTATTTTGTGTTGGGTTAGTTTTTCAGCAGACCCTA
>JASGCW010000181.1 GCA_030053945.1 Limnohabitans sp. | reverse complement strand
CAGTGATTACAATTCATTGTTGGCTCTTCGAGCCCAACGAAACCTTAGCTATTAGTGGTAGTTAATTTTTATTGTCGTTTAAATCGTTTAAAAAATGTCCAAATTACTTCACAAGCATTCATATCTTGACTTGTTTTGCCAATAATGGCTTCATTCAAATATTGATAACCTTGTGGCCAAGTATGTCCGCCATTCAAAACAACGTAACTCACTACTTCGCTTCCGTTTGTACCTCCCGAATAAACCCTTTGTTTTATTGTTGTTCCGTCATTTGCAATGTCGGGTAAATCAGTAATTGTTGGTGTAGAGTTACAGCCATTAATTGTTACCCATTTGTCTATGGCTTGAAAATGAGATAAAATTGTACCACCCGCAGTTCCTCCTGCGGTCATTTGTCCACCTGTGAATGGAACGAGTGGGTCAGTTGTTCCGTGAATATAAATTGCGGGAACTGGTCTGCCTGGATTACAACTTGTTGCTATTGTTGTCGCTTCTATTGTGGCAGCGTCCACCGCAATAGCGGCAATTCTATTACTTAATTCACAGCCCAAACGTGAAGACATAAAACCACCGTTAGAAATTCCTGTTGCATAAATTTTTGTTCCGTCAACTGAATTATTGGCAATCATATAATCACACATTTGGTTGAAAAAACTAACATCGTTAATTCCTAACTGATTTGGTGTTGTTGGTCTTCCATCGTTCCAATTATTTTGAATTCCTGCTGGATAAACCAAAACAACCTTGTCTCTGTCAGCAATAGTTTTGAAATTAGCAATGTTTATCATTCCTTCGGGTGTTCCACTTCCTCCGTGAATGGCAAAAATCATAGGCATTTTACCTGCGTTGTTGTAACCTTTCGGAAGATAAACTATAAAACTTCTTGCGTTTCCGTCAACTGTGAGGTTTACTGTTTTTTGTTCACTTGCTTTGTCAGCAGGTGTTGTTGGATTGTCATCTTTGTTACACGAAATAAGTGTAATCAGAAATGTGGTAAGTAAAATTATTTGTCTCATTTTGGTTTTAATTTATTCTTTAGACGATTTACGAGTCGTTTGGTTTAATTGCCACTAACGTCAGTCTGTGAAAAAACTTCACAAACTTACCCAAATATAGCTAAAATAGTTTGTTTGAAAAGAAGTGTTTTCGTATTTTTAGTAATGCAACATCCCGAAGCTTCGGGACTAGGAATCTCACGTAATCAGTTACATTTATCGAGTTTAGAAGATAAAATTACTTCTGATAATTTTGCTCGTTTTATAGATGCTTTTATCAAGTTTATTGATCTTGATAAAAGAACTATTCAAAAAATTAACTTCAAAAAAAAGAGGCGTTAAATGCCTCTTGAAATCTTCATAACCTTAATTCGATATTCCCATAGTTGACGGAGCGTAATCGGTTTACTTCACCTAACATTAATTTTTAATAGGTGTTCAGTGAATTTATTTACTTCACTTAGTTTTTATTTGCTTTTTGGTGTTCAGTGATAAAAATTCATTGTTCGTGCTTCGCACGCAACGAAACCTTAGCTGTTGTAAGCAGTTTTTATAATGTTTCGTTTAAAATTTTTCTGTATTTTAAACCAAAATTTTCTTGAATTCTATATTCCATATTTTCATCTGGAGGGTAAGCATTAAATTTTATTTCTGAATTTTTATTATATAACCATTTTAAGAAGTCTATATACCCTTCATTTTTCGCAACACTTAAAAAAGTAATTTTTTTAATATTTCCATTTTCTATATATTTTAAAGAATTGTATTTATTCAAACTTTTGCGCGGATTTATATATGTCAAATTTTTTAAGTCAGTGTATTGTACTTTTATTGTTTTTTGTATGTTCGGATATTCAATTATAACTTCTTCATCTTCAAAATAGATTTCAAGATATTTTTTTTTATCGTTTAAGATTGAATAACGAGTTAAGAAAAATATTGAAATTATTGATAGAAAAGTAAAAATGAGGTTGTAATTTATTAATGCTATGAAAATACAAAATATGACAGCAATTAAAATTGTCTGTAATTTATTGTTTTCGTAATTGATTGAAGTTGAACGATATGTTTTCATAAAATTGCTTACATCGTCAGTCTGTAAAAAAACTTCACAAACCCCGCCAAATATAGCTAAAAAAAGACCTTAAAAGATAGGACACGCACAAAAACCTTCCTGACAATACACTTCAAAAAAAAGAGGCATTTATTCCTCTTGTCATTCTATCTCAAAACTTTACCAAAAACCCATAATAATGTAAGTAGAGCGGTTTACTTCACTCAACATTATTTTTTTATAGGAGTTCAGTGAATATATTTCGTTCAACACTGGTTTCATTGTTCGTGCTTGGCACGCAACGAAACCTTAGCTATTAGCGGTAGTTTATTTTATTTTTCTGTGAAATTTTTTAGAAAAATGTTTATCATTTACCATTGAGAAAAGCTCGTTTATATAACTTTCATCTTTTTCTCTATGTGGATTTATTGTTCCATGATAACCAACTTTTTTCTCAAATTGTTCTTTTTCGATACTTTCTAAAATTAATCTTATTTCTTCGCAAATTATCTCGTAATTAAAACAGATATTTTCAAGTTCCATAGTTTTTATGTCTGTAATTATGTATCTATGAACAACTTTGTTTCTCAAATCATAAAGTTTATAAAGTTGAGTATACTGTACTTCTGATAAAATATGCATCTCTTTCGCTTTGTCATAGATTTTCTTCTCCATAATTGGTCTATCGGTTTCTGCTTGATATAAGTAATCAAGTTTAAATAACGTAGTACTTTCTATTATTTGAAGTTTATGAACAATACATAAACGCAAGTACGCATCTATATGGTTAGCAAGAATGATTATTAGTTCAATGAGAGAATTATTTTTTATTGCTTTATTTTTTAAATCAAACGAAGCAGCTAAAGATGCGTTGAATTTTTCAAATCTATCATAATTGATAGCAAATTCTCTACGGTTTAAACTTAAACACGTTAATGTAGAAAGACTAGTTTCTACTTTTTCGATTTGTTTTTTTACTATGTTTAAATTACGCTTTGTTGGTTGACAAACATATTTTGCCATAAAAAAGTAATCTTCAACTACAGTTGCCCATAACAAAATTTTAAATTCATCATCTGGAAGTTCAGTTCTAATGAATTCCAATTTGTCATTGTTAAAAAGACCTTTTGGTAAATTAGGATTTATTTCTTTTTCACTTTTATGATAACAACTTATTTGAAAACATCCTTGAGTATTTTGAAATAATTCAAAGCTGAAAGGCGATTTGTTTTCGTAACCAGCAACTTCGTTTTTATAATGCCAATCTAATGGAATTTTAATCTCAAATATTCCTTCTGGATGTGTAAAATATTTCATGAATTTAAGATGAGTGTTCTGATAAATTACCGCTAACGTCAGTCTGTGAAAAAACATCACAAATTTACCCAAATATAGCTAAAATAGTTTGCTTGAAAAGAAGTGTTTTCATATTTTTAGTAATGCAACATATCCAAGGAATCTCCCGTAATCAGTCACATTTATCGAGTTTAGAAGATAAAATTACTTCTGATAATTATGCTCGTTTTATAGATGCTTTTATCAAGTTTATGGATCTTGATAAAAGAACTATTCAAAAAAAAGAGGCGTTTATGCCTCTTGAAATCTTCATAACCTAAATTCGATATTCCCATAGTTAACGGAGCGTAATCGGTTTACTTCACCTAACATTAATTTTTATAGGAGTTCAGTGAATTTATTTCGTTCAACAGAGGTTTACTTCACTAAGTTTATATTTTTTATAGGTGTTCAGTGATTACAATTCATTGTTGGCTCTTCGAGCCCGACGAAACCTTAGCTATTACCTGCCATTTTAATAGTTTGTAATTTTACATTTTCCACTTTCGATGTCGTTTTGAACATATTTGAATTTCACATTGTCTTTTCGTGTGCCATTTTGATAAACAACATTAACTCTTTCGTTTCTAACGATTTTAACACGTGTAGAGTTGTTTGCTTGAATCTTATTAGTTTTTTTAGGCGATAGATTAAACGTAATGTTTTTGGGAACTCCTTCGTGTTCGTAACGAACCTGTTTATTAGGTCCTGTTTGTATCATTCTAAACAATCGGAAAATTTCGTCAGCTTTCTCGTTATAAAGGATTTTTCCAGTTTTAAAATCAAATTCAGTTGTTCCGAACGAACCAATGATTTGGTCTGTTGTAACTTCATCTGATGCTGGGTCAAGATTTTCGTATTCGTCAAGAATAAATCGTGTTTCAACACCAATTAAATTATACCGTTCAAGTATTAGCTCGTTTCTTATTGCAAAGTTTTCTCCAAACTTTTTTTTCTGAACACTAGGATAAATTATTGCTTCAAAATTTTTTTCTGAAACAACGGGATAGAAAAGTTGTTCGGAAGATAATAACGCACTGAAAAGATAATCTCTTGGTCTACTTCGGTCAACTTCTAAACTATAAGCGTCTACAAAAAAGTCTTCTAAATGATAATAAACTTCTTGTAGTTGATGTTGTATTTTTGGGTTTTCAGTCTTGTCTTTCATAATTACAAGACTGTTAACTTTTGCGTTTGGCTTTAACTCATAGTGTGAAAGAGTAATTACATCTCCGTGTTTTGGTTTTATTTCCCAATATGCACCAGCTTCACTTGTGGCACAATATAGAACTTGTTGATTTGGAATGTTACAACGTTGAAAACCACAATATTCTATTGGAGGTGCAAGTAGTTGTGATATGTCGGTCAAATAACTAAGTTCCTTTCCTTGTGAAGCCAAGATTCTGTTATTGTTTGATATTCTAACAAGTCTTTGTGGAGGCTGTTGTGTATTGCCACCAATTTTCAAGTTAAAGAACTTCGCTATATCTTTTTTGAGGTTTTCAAATTCGTCATCTGTCAAGTCTTGAACCTTACCAAAGAATGAACGATAATAGTTGAGTTTTTCTACAATATCCTTAGTCGGATGTAGATTTAATTCTTCTTGATTTGTTTCATTGTTTGCAATTTTGTCAATCATTGTGCTTCGTGTCTAAAAATGGCTGGTAACGGCAGTCTGTGAAAAAACTTCACAAACTCCACCAAATATAGCTAAAATAGTTTGTTT
>JASGCW010000180.1 GCA_030053945.1 Limnohabitans sp. | reverse complement strand
AATAGAAAGTACAAATGTTCAGCCTAGTAGTAAAGCATCGCTTTTGCAAAACCCCTGTTGGGTGTTCGTACTTCTTTTATGTCAACGTCAATGTTTGTCCACCTAAATATTCCCAAAATTCAAAATTATGATACTCAATTTCTGGGTGGCTCATTTTGAAACCGTCTTGAAATAATGTTGAAAGTCTGTTAAAAGCTGTCGTTGCTCTTAATAATGCAGGTGCATTTGTTTGCTTGTTAAAATAGCAGCACTTTTTGACAATTTTACTATTTGCTAATACTGCAATTTTTGGGACAGCTAAAAGCGTGGTTAATGATACAAAAAGCTGTTCTTTTGCGCCACTACTAACACTACGTTTTTTTTTAGGTTTGCTGATGTTTCTATCTTTAAGTTCGCCTAAAATAAACTGCGATTGACTTGTTAATGCCATATCACATCTTTTTTTCCATTTTCGAAATGGCTGGGTAAGCTTGTCATAAACTTGTCGTAATTTGCCACTGATACTGTCAATAGAGAGGGATTAGAGAATCTTGCCATACCGCTTCCATTATTAGGATGAAGAACAAGGTCTCTTGCAGCAGTGTCCTCAATCTCAAAATAAGACTCGTTTGTTGTGATAACCAAATTTGGTTCAGTACAAACAGTAAGTCCATAATGAGTAGTAAAATCATTTCTCAATAAGGCTTCCATCTTTGTCTAATTGATTGTATTTATCGTAAATGTTATTTATCGTGTCTGATAGGGAATTGGTATTGATAATTCTTTGATTTTTAACCATCAAATCTTCAATTTTCCCTTCATCCACCTGATAAACAGCCAACTTTTCAAATGCTATTTTTGCACCATCAACTAATTGGTTGCAATCATAAGCTTTGATGAGTAGGTTTAGGTGGTTTATAATATAGGGGCTATGAGTTGAAAAAATTAAATCAATAGAATTAGAATTTGACACAAAACATTTAGAAACTAAGTCACTTATTAACTCACATTGAGCATCAGGAAATAGGCTTAGTTCAGGTTCTTCAATATGAATAAATAATTTTTTTTTGATGTCTCCCAGATTTTTAACAGGTTTAAAATCTGTTAAGTTATCTGTTTTTGAAAGAAAGTTTAATAAAGACCTATTGAAAGCCTCCTCAAAATCAAAGTGTTTTGAAAAATGTTCTGCAATTAAGGTTATTGGAATAGCATTTTGAGTTCCCGATGAACTGTTTTTAAGTGTTAGTTCGTATTCTTTGTTTGGAGCTTGAATAAAGTATTTTTTATTTGACTGAACTTTTTTAACTGATAATTTTAAGTTTAAATAATTAATATCAAGGTCTTTAATATTCTCAGAAGCTAAGTCAAAATCATTATAAACCTCGTGGAAATAAAATCCTAAATAGCCACCTGTAAGAGAAGCCCCTCTTTCTGCCCAAAGTGGAATAATATTTCGTGTTTCCGAAATGAAACTAAGTTTGTTATAATATATATCTTGAATTTGCACCAAGTCATTGTCGCCTGTTCCTGTAAGTTTGTTTTTTGCAAAATGAAGTGTGTATTTACTGTTGTCTGAAAACTCAACTATATAAATAATTTCAGGATTGTTTTTTAAATACTCTTCAAAACCACAATTTTTGAAATAAGTGTCCATTCTAAATCTAAAAGGGCTTTTTGAGACTTTACTTCTTTTAAGGTATGAACGAATATTGTGTATTTTGTAAAGCCATCGAAACAAAGCAACAGCTTTCATTAAGGTACTTTTTCCACTTCCCGATTCACCTATTAAAACAGTTAGTGGCTTAATGTTTTCAATAAAAATGTCTTTTATTGGGCCTAAGTTCTTTATATGTATTGATTCTTTCATTTCTTCTTTTCGCAAAGATAATTAATTAGTCAGGTTGATTTGAGTTTATTGCTGTCTTTTTAGTATGACGCTCAACGTTTTGCAGCTACCCGAAGGGCGGGACTTTTACCACAAAACTTAATTTGAAAAACTAATGTTTGATTAACCACAAAACTGTCTTTGGAACACGATACCCCGCCTTTTGGGTAGGTGCTGTTATGCCTTCGTTGTTTTTTTTCGGTCGTGGTTTCTCTGTACATTATTTCCTTTTTAATTGTTTTCGATTAGTAATTTTTCCTCTTCTGACAAGTCGTAAAGCTGATAAACCAATTCATTTATTTTATTCTCAAAATGAGTGATTTGCCTTTCGGTTTGTTTAATTGAAGATTGTAAAGTCGAAGTGCTAATAGTTTTATATAATTCCGTTAGTTGCATTTCAGTTTTTAAAATTTCTTCGTTCAATTTTCTGAAATCTTTGTTAGTGGTTTTTGGTAATGGAAATAACCTAAATACTTTTACTCCAATGTCAACTCCAACACCTCTTTTCTTACCATTTAGATTAAACCAATATTCGCCTAATTTTGAATTCATTATTGCTAACAATAATTTTAAATCATACTCTTTTGATTTTTGTATGATTACAGAGAATGAAAATCCACAATAATACTTTTCATCATCAAAATAAAACTCAGGTTTTAAGAACATTCCTTTGCAAATCAACTTTGGTTCTTCAAAATATCTTTGTTCTCTTGTTCTGTGAATGCCATAAGGTGCATTGGAAGACGTAATAAACTCCTTTACATTGTCCAAATGCTTTTTTATGTTCGGATATTTTTCTTTAGCAATGTCTGCTTTTTCTGTTTTTCCTAAATACAATAAATATTCATTTGCAAAAGTTAGACTATATCTTTTTATGTGTGAAGTATTAACATACGGTTTTAAAAGTTTTTTTTCTTCTTTTGTAAAACCCGAGGCTTTAATTTCTTTTTCAGTTAAAACAAAAACGCCATCGCCAATATTTATATCTGTACGTTTTGTTTTCTCTTTTAGTGCTTTTGTAATTTTATCAGTTGCTTCTACAACTCCTTGTGAAACTTCAAAATGATTATCAAGTAAATCACAGAACTCAAAAATATTTTCACTTGTTTGGATATTCAATTTGCTGTTAGAAAATAAATTGTAATTATTGATTTCCAACAAATTATATTCTTCAATTACCGAACTAGGATTTTGCTTGTTAATGGTTAATATTCTACACTTTATTTTTTTGTTTGACCCTTTTGTAAAAATGCTAATATTGTGCTTTCCACTCACGTCTTCAAAGACTTTATAATTATCGAAATCTACGATAGTATTAACTGTAAACTCTTTTTCAATACGGTCTATTAATTTTGAAGCCCCATCACTTCGCATCCAATAACTGTTTGTAATAAAGGCTAAGTAACCGTTTGGTTTTAAAATGTCAATGCCTCTATGAACGAAATAATACCAAAAATCCATTTTGCCTTGGTGATAAAGTTTACCAAGTTTAGATTTTAAAACAGGCTCAAATATTTCTTTACTACCTCGTTCTTTTATATATGGTGGATTTCCTATAACGGCATCAAAACCTTTCGGTAAAATTTTGTTGAACTCTTCTTGCCAATTAAACGGCTTTATTTTTCGTTCTTCGCCAAAATCTAATTCGTTGTCGTAGTAATCAGTATCGATTAAACTATTTCCACTTTTAATATTTTCGTCTAGCGTAGGTAAAACTCTTTCATTAAACATTTTCATTTGATGTGCAATGCTGGCTTGGGTCTCGCCTTCCATACATTTGAGCAATAATGAAAGTTTAGTTACTTCAACTGCATTTGCATCTATATCTACACCGTAAATATTATTAAGTAAAATTTTCTTTTTTTCGGGTGTTGTTAAATTTCCTTCTGGTGTTATCGGGTTTTTCTTATGCAGGTTTTTTAAGTAATAATCCTTGTGCCAGTTTAGTAAATATTGATATGCGCCTAATAAAAAACTACCACTGCCGCAGGCAGGGTCAACAATTTTTATTTCGGTAACTTGGTTTGGTGTTTTGTTTTCGCAAAGTTTCCCAATTGTATTAGCAACAATATATTCAACTACATATTGAGGTGTGTAGTAAACTCCCCCAGCTTTTCTTACTTCGGGTTTAAGTTCAATAACAGCCTTTCCTCTGTTATTAATCGTAATGGTTTTGCCTAAAAATTGCTCATAAGCACTTCCTAATATTTCTACACTTAAAACTGAAAATTCATAAGGACACTCAGGGTAATATAATTGGCTTATTATAGTTTTAAGTGTTTTGTTATTTATTTTAAGTTGATGACTTAATTTGTCTTTTTTGAAGTTAAATAAACCACTATTATATTTATCATCCGCCTGTTTAAATTCTAATAAAAGATTATCATAAAAGTCGCCACGATTTAAACACTCTTTCAGTCTGCCATAAGGTTCATTACTTCTGTCCTCACAAATGCGTAAAAATATAATTCTGTCTAGTGTTTGCTGAACAACAAAGTTTAGCTCATCTTCATCAAGTTGCTTATTTTCTTTACTTATTGTTTCAGCTAGTAAAGTCCGCCATTGGTCAAGTGAATTTAAAAATTCCTTATCAACGGTGGCTGTTCCTTTTTTATTGGCATTACCGCCAATAAACTTATCGAAACTGCCCTTTAAAACAGCTTCTTTACTAAATGTGTTCCAAAGAAAATCCCATTCTGAAATGTAATCGTTGTAAGTAATATATTTTACCCTTGCTACACTTGTTTTATCAGTTGGGTTAGGTTTTTTTGTACAGTCGTATATTGCAAATTCTTCAAAGTCAGTAATAACACTCACATTCAATTTAGCACTCCAACCATATCTACGCACTTGATAAGCTGGCTGTATATCGTCCTTAATTAAAACACTTGGCTTTTTGGCTTCTACAAAAAATAATCTTTGCCCTCCGCTTAATCTGAAAGAATAATCAGGGGCTTTTGTTGCTGTTCCTACTTTTACTCTGTCTTCGTGAATTACTTCTCTGTAACTTTCCGCAAATCCTTGTTCGTTGTCAATATCCCAACCTAAAGCCTTAAAGAAAGGGTCAATAAAGTCTCTACGAGTTTGAGTTTCGTTGTAGTCAGATTTTTTGTAAGCAGTCAGCTGTTCGCTAAAACGAGTAACTAATTCTTGTATTTTCTTAAAACCAATTTCTTTATTTGTCATATTTCTATTTTCTTGTTACAAGTTTAGTCTTTTTTACAATGAGGCATAACTACCCTACATCCGCAACTTCTTGCGTTTTTGCCAGATTCTGAGTTGTTAATTAAAAATGTCATCATATTTATTAATTTTATTGACT
>JASGCW010000059.1 GCA_030053945.1 Limnohabitans sp. | reverse complement strand
CGGTAAAGAATTTGTGTAATTCGTGGCATTAAAAAATAAATGGCTGAATAGTTACAACTTATTTTCATTTTAGAAAAAATTAGACAATAATTTACAGTGGTCTGAATTTCTAAAAATATAAAGTGTTTTCCACAAAAAAAGAGACTTTCATTACAAAAGCCTCTTTAGAAAATAAAAACACGTAAATAAATTATTCTTTGATTACTTTTTGAATTCCTATGCCTTTTGATGTGTAAACTTTTACAAAATAAACACCATTTGCATATCTATTCATATCAATTTTTGTTTCATTAGCTTGATCAAAATGGGTTTGTAACAATCTTCCATTTACATCATAAAGTTCT
Organism: Limnohabitans sp.; assembly: GCA_030053945.1. Classification (GTDB taxonomy): domain Bacteria; phylum Bacteroidota; class Bacteroidia; order Flavobacteriales; family Flavobacteriaceae; genus Flavobacterium. The sequence continues at coordinate 24,571 of JASGCW010000059.1, read as the reverse complement.
ACCTTTTCTAACCCTGAATTTACAGTTATGACCAAATTATCAGCAACTGGATTAGGTTTAATGGTATATTCTGATGGTGATAGATTAGTATTTAAACTTAACTGTGAAAAAATTGTTTCTTCATCATTTGTAACTATTGGAGCATTATAATCAAAATAAATATTAGCTTTCCTAGACACTTTATTACCTGGTACAAGATTTCTACTAGATCTCATTTTTAAAAGTATTCCACCGTGACCTCCACCACCGCCAGGACCTGCCGCTGCAGCCAGTTGAATGTCTTCAAAGATAAATTCAACTCTATTACCTGTAGTTCTTGAATACAAATTATGCGTAGCATTAATAATTTGCATAGTCTCTAACTGATATTGACTAGAATCTACAAAACTCTCCACCACTATATTAGTAGCTGGATGATTACCCATATTTTCAAAACGTACTAAGTAATGCAAATAATCTCCTATCAATGAAGAAGACACATCATTTCCTTGCAAACAAGTAACCTCATTAGGATCATATGCTCCTACAACTACTTGATTGAATTGAAAAGTATTATCTGCTGATAAAACATCGCCATTACTTGAGGTAATGGTAGCATTGAGAGGTAAAACATCTCCAATATTAACTGCTGGCATTTGAACTGGTGAGTTTATAAGAAAATCGATCGTTATAGCATCGTTTTCAAATGGTTCAAAATTTGAATAATCAAAAGTTAACAAACCAGGAACTACACTTACAGGAGCTAAAGATGCATTTAAAAAAGTCATACGAGTAGAATCATAAGACAAAGTAACCTGACCATTAGTTATTATTTGATTCCCTTTATTTTTATAAGCTAAACGGTAGGTCGCTTCAAAACCTGGGCGAGCTGGCACGATGGGTGCAACAACCACTTCAACATCTGGTTGTACTCCAATTGCAGTCAAACAAAAATTATGGGTTGCGATATTATTATTGCTATTAACAAAAGTTTGAGTAGCACTTACGGGAGATACGTTAAAATAACTTGGAATTTCTAACTGTGGGCTTACTGTAAATGTACCTGTTTGTGTAAAAAAATTATATTTGTCGTTAGAGTCTATACAGGTATATCCTGAATTTGTTCCATCATTAATTTTTACATTTAGATACTTTGTACTCATATCAGAAATAGTACAACCATCATTTTGATAATCGTATTTTACCAATCCTGTTATAGTGTTATAAGTTCCTCCAGGAGTAAAAGAACAATAACTATTGGCGTGACAATCAATATATCCGTATTGTGTGATTTTTTGTCGTATTAATGTAAGATCATCATCATCGGCACAGATATACCTAAGATTTGGATTATTGCTAAAATCTAATAAAGCCCAAGACGAATTATTGTTTTTAGTAAATATGTTTACAAGTTGATTATTTGGACAATATAAATTCATTAAATTCACATTTTGCCTTAGATCTAAATTTGCAAGTTGATTATTTCCGCAATAAAAGTTTTTTAAATTTACATTCTGAAGTAAATCTAAGTTAGCAAGTAGATTTCTATTACAATCTAACGTTGTTAAATTCAAGCATTGACGAACATCTAAATTTGCAATTTGATTATTATAACAATATAAGTTTATTAAACTAGCATTATTACCTAAAACCAAATTTGAAATTTGATTTATTTCACATCGTAGTTCTGTTAAATTGGCATTTTGACTTACATCTAAACTTGTGAGTTGATTATTCCCGCAACGCAAAATAGATAGATTCAAATTCTGACTTACATCCAAATTTGTAAGTTGATTATAATTACAATATAAATCTATTAAATTCGTATTTTGACTTACATCTAAACTTGTGAGTTGATTACTATTACAATTCAAATATTTCAAATTTACAAACATTCCTACACCTGTAAGATTTGCAATATTAGAACTTGGTAACCAAAGAGTGAATACCTGATTTGCCTCGCTAACCTGGATTTCGCCATCATCATTAGCATCTACTTTTATCAGTGCATTATTTGCATTATAAGCACATGAACTAGTTGTAGAAGATGATACTAATTTTGCTTTAAAGTTTGCATCAGGTATATTTACAATCTGAGCATTTAAAACAGCACAGATTAGTAAACTAATTAAAAAAATAGCTTTTTTCATTTGTTTATTTTTTAAAAAAGAATTTTCACAACTTATTTATTATTTCATTTAATCGATCTTTTTTTCTAACAGCAACAGGCAATTGTTTCCCATCTGACATTATTACATAGCTTTCTTTCCTTAAAAAAGCTTTTAAATATTTTATATTTATCAAATGACTTTGATGAATACGCTCAAATCCATATTGTGTTAATAAATCTTCGTATTCTTTCATAGTTTTTGAAGCTAATAACGTCTCATTGTTTTGCAAATAAAAAGTGGTGTAGTTGCTACTACTCTCTAACCGAACAATATTTTTTATTTCAAACAAATGAACTCCTTCAGACGTAGGTATTGCAATTCGTTTAGAAAAATCATTCTTTTTTGAAAGATGCTCTAACAAAACCTCTATGCTTCTATAATCTGTTGCGTTGTTTTTATTTTGCTTAATTTTTTCAATAACTACTTGCAAATCATCAACATCTACAGGTTTGAGCAAATAATCTAAAGCACTAAATCGAAATGCTTTTAAAGCAAACTGTTCATAAGCTGTTATAAATACTACTTGAAATGAAGGTTTACCAAATTTATTTTGATACTGTTCTAAAATATCAAAACCAGTTCCGTCTGTTAGTTGTATATCTAAAAAAACAACATCTGGTTTATGCTCATTAAGTATTTGAACTCCCTGGTTTACCTCTTCTGCTTGTGCGAGAACTTCTATTTCGGGTTCAATTTGTTTTAACAAACAATGCAATCCTTGTCTTAAATTACTATCATCATCAATTATTATTGCTTTTATCATATGTATATTATTTATGGGGCGCTAAAAATCTAAGTGGTAATCGTAACATTACACGAGTTCCTGTAGCAGAATTATCTTCTATTTGTCTATCTATAATTTCAAAGCTCGCTTCATTTTTATGCATTTTATCTAATCGCTTAGAAATAATTTCTAATGCCATAGATTCGTGAGCAACCACGGAACTTGCCTTATTTTTCTTTGAAGCAACAATCCCTATTCCATCGTCTATAATAGAGATTAAAAGTTGTTCCTTTTTTTGTTCAAAATGAATATTTATATTACCTGGTCGCTTATCTTTATTCTGAACTATGCCATGAATAATAGCATTTTCGACTAATGGCTGTAACAACATAGGGGGCAAAGCGCAATCATCTTCGATATTTTCATCTTTAGTAATTGAATAATCAAAAATATTCTGAAATCGTAATTTTTCTAACTCTAGATAATTAGTCAACCCTTCAATTTCACTATCAATACTTATTAAACTTACATTTGAATAATGCAGTGTTAATCGCATCAACTTCGAAAATTTTGATAAATACTTAATAGCATCTTGATTGCTATTTTTAACGATAAATGCAGAAATTGCAGCTAAACAATTAAATACAAAATGAGGATTCATTTGTAAATTGAGTGCCTTTTGTTCAAATTCAGCTAGTTCTTTCTGTAAAATTGCCGCTTGTTTAGCTTTTTTATGATTTTTTATAAGTAAAAAAGAAATAATTAAAATTGTGGTTAGTATAAGTCCAAAAATCAAGAATAATTTATTACGGGCTTCTTTTTCTTTTACAACCTGATATTCTGCCTTTTGGTGTTGCAATGCAAGTTGTTTTTCAGTTTCATAATTTTCTCTTACTGCATCTAAACTTAAAATACCTTCTTTTAACCTATTGTATTCTTTCAAATGTTCTAATGCTAAGGAAAAATTATTTTTTGCTTCAAAAATTTCAGACAATAAATGATGTGCATTAGCCTGTGTTTCCTCAGTCATTAATTCATCACCAATAGAAAGCATTTTTTTTGAATACAATAATCCTTGATCCAACTTATTTTGCTGAAAGTTAAGTTTTCCATAAGCATAATAGGTATCGGACAATCCAAAAGGGTAATCGATTGATTGAAAATATTTCTCGGCTAATTTGAGATGGTTTTCCGCTTTAACATAATCTTTTTTTATTAATGACAACTCTGCCATATAATTATATAATTCTCCCAAACCTTTTTCGTCAGGATATTTAGTAAATATTTGTAAAGCTTTATTATAAAAAACATCAGCTTGAGCATATACTTTCATTTCGTGATAAGTTTTTCCTAAATTGGCATACGCATAACCTAAAGAAGCACTAGGCTTTTTTTCTTCAATTTGAATCGCTTTTTCAAAATAGATAACAGCCATTTTAAAATCGGCTACAGAACGATATACCACACCTATGTTATTATCAATTTGTACTATTATGTCATTTCGCTCTAATTTTTCAAAAAAAGTCTTAGCTAGTTTAAAATTATTTAACGCTTTAAAATACTTACCGCGTTCCATCATTATAAGTCCAAGGTTTGAAGTAGCTTTTGCATTTAACGCATATAAATCGGTATTATTTACTTCATCTTCATTGATAAGCTCTACAACTTTCTCAAAAGCTATTTGAGCTTTTTCATAATTACTTTTACTGTACTCATAATTTCCTATAAAATAATACGCTTGTGCTTGCTCATCTTTTTGATTTTCATTTTTGGCTATCTGTAATGCTTTATTTGCATAATCATTCATCTTCTCCAAATCGATGGCTTGATTAATTTTAGCTAATTTATTATAAAGCTTACTTTGTTCTGGAATAGAAACTTTTGAGATACTATCCAATATCCCACTCTGATTTTGAGCAGTTGAAAAAAATATTATAAAGTGAATACAAAAAGTTAATACTATTCTCATACTTTAAAATTCAATTTTGTGGCTCTCAAAAATCAGAAAACCTTTTTTAAATTATTAACGTTTAATACATAATAGTTTTCAATTATTTACAAAAACTCGTTAAACATTAAAATTTTATAATCTCAATTAAAGTGTCAAATATATACATTAGCAATCATTGAATTTTATACAAACTAGTAAACGTACATTTCTAATTAGTAAACGATGCTTGTTTTATGAAATTTGATTTTCATACATTAACCTCATCAAAATAGAATATAGTTTGAATTTGAAAAGCTCTAAAACTAAACCACTATGGACTGAAAGTCCATAGGTTTTAAGAAGCAAACTGAAAGTCTGCCATTGTAAGAGTAAATAATTTTACCACAGATTTTAAGAATTAAAACAGATTAATCTGTGCGAATCTTAGTAATCTGTGGCTTATAGATTTTTAGAACCTGAAAGGGAAATGCACTAAAGTGCATAGTTTTAACTATTTTTGAGACCAATAAATTAATTTTGTTTAGACTCATTAAAACCCTAATCAATGTACATTCCAGAATTATACAAAAACGAAAATCCACAAGAAATTGAGCAATTTCTAAAAGACAATGCTTTTGCTGTTTTAATCAACACTACTAATGGTAAGTACTGGGGCACACATACTCCTCTATTTTTAGAAAAAAAAGGAGAAAAATTGTTTTTTTCAGGGCATATTGCGAAAGAAAATCCGCAAGCACAAAGTTTACACAACAATGAAGAAATTTTAGCTATTTTCAATGGACCTCATACCTATATTTCATCGTCTTGGTACGATCACGAAAATGTCCCCACTTGGAATTATATAGCAGTTCACGTGTATGGTAAAATTAGAATTTTAAACCATGAAGAAACTATAGCTTCACTAAAGTTGCTAGTAGATAAATATGAGAGTAAACAAGAAAAACCAATTAGAGTTGAAGATTTATCTGAGAGAACAATGAGACAAGCTAAGGGAATATTAGCATTCGAAATAGAAATCACAGAAATACACGCAAAAAAGAAATTATCACAAAATCGTGACGAAAAAAATTACCAAAACATCATCAATAAATTAGAAAATTCTGATGCAATTAGTGACAATCAAATTGCAAACGAAATGAGAAAATATAAGAAATTAAATTAAAAATAACAAATCAGAAACTCAATACTTTTTCATTACATTTGCCTTGAATTTCTAACAAATTGTATGGAACAATTTTTACTTGTTTTATTTTACTTCTTTATAACTATAGTAACCGTTCAGACGATTTACTATATGTTCATTTTTGGTAAATTTTCTTTTGGAGAGCAAGAAGAAGGAAAACAAAAAAACATCCCAATTTCTGTATTAGTTTGTGCTAAAAATGAAAAAGAAAACTTAATAAAGTTGATTCCTCAATTAGCAAAACAAAACTATCCTAATTTTGAAATCGTCATTATTGACGATGCCTCCTCTGATGATACTCGTTTTCTTGTTGAAGATTTTCAAACGCAAATTCCTAACTTAAAATTGGTTAAAGTTGAAAACAATGAAACCTTTTGGGGAAATAAAAAATTTGCCTTGACGTTAGGAATAAAAGCATCATCTTACGAATACTTGCTTTTAACAGATGCCGACTGTTTTCCTAATTCGGATAATTGGATTGCCGAAATGTCTTCACACTTTACAATGCAAAAAACCATAGTTTTAGGGTATGGTGCTTATGAAAAAGAACCCGGATTATTAAATAAACTTATTCGTTTTGAAACTTTATTAACTGCTATCCAGTATTTTGCTTGGGCAAAAATTGGTAAACCTTATATGGGTGTTGGTCGTAATCTTGCTTATAAAAAAGAAGAGTTCTTCAAAAATAATGGTTTCATTCATCATATGAAAATTAGATCTGGTGATGACGATTTATTTATTAATGAAGCTGCCAAGAAAGAGAACACAACCATTGCTTTCAATCCAGAAAGTTTCACATATTCAAAACCTAAACAAACTTTTGGTGAATGGTTTACACAAAAGCGTCGTCACGCTTCTACAGCCAAATATTACAAATCTTTTGACAAAACCCAATTAGGGTTGTTTTATCTATCACAATTTTTATTTTTTGTGACACCTATTACACTCTTAGCCTTTCAATTCCAATGGATAATTGTATTGAGTCTAATTGTCTTTCGTTATATAATTTCTTGGATTTCTTTAGGAAAATCAGCTGGAAAACTAGATGAAAAAGATGTAATGTACTGGTATCCAATTTTAGAAATTATTCTTATATTCACACAGCTAAACGTATTTTTTAGAAACTTGATTTCAAAACCCGTTATTTGGAAATAAAACAATATATAGAAAAAGCCAAACTTGGAGATCAGGTTGCCTTCACCTATTTGCTAGACAAATTTTGGAATGAAGTATATGGTTTTATGCTTTTACGAACAGAAAACGAGACAGACGCAGAAGATATTACTATCGAAACTTTTTCTAAAGCATTTGACAAAATAGGAACTTATAATAACGATTTCCAATTTAACACTTGGTTAATTGCTATTGCAAAAAACGTACATATAGATTTATTGCGTAAAAAAAAATCATCGCTTTTTATAGATATTACAGACGAAGAAGACGATATTGCTTACGGAATAGCTGATGATTCTCCTTCTGCCGAAGACCAACTTATCATTGAACAAAATTTGTCGCGCTTATTACAGTTTATCAAGCAGCTCAAACCTGCCTATCAAGAGGTAATTCAGATGCGTTACTTTCAAGAAATGAGTTATCAAGAAATCGCCGACGATTTGAAAGAACCTCTCAACAATGTAAAAATAAAATTACTGCGCGCTAAGAAATTATTGGCGGAGATTATTGAGAGGGGGTAGTTATTAAAAGTAATATAATAAAAAACTCTTCATGAACTTCTTAATTATCAAATTTCAAGTGTACTAAAAGTCATATAAATACAGAAAATATTTTTTCATAACTTTATTTTAAACAAACCCAGTTAAAACCATTTTATTAGTTTTCAGACAAAGTTAAATGTTCCATTCGAGAAAAAACTTGACTGTGATTAAGAAGTTGAATATAAAACATCCCTCCTATTCTAATTACCTGCTTTGTTAATATTAGACAAAGAACTAAGAAGATATACACTTGTTCCTATAGCATAAATCATAGGAATCAGAGCAATTGTTTTAATGACAGAAAATTTTCTAATTTTTATATCCTTTAACTCAGAAATAGGAATTTGATTCTGAACTTTACCATTCTTAAAAGTAGCTATACTATCATTTGTAGTAACTAAACTGACTTTTTTTAATTTATTATCTTGCATAACCTTGTATTTTTTACCTTCAACAAGATCTGTTTTGCCCAAATTGATTGTTTTATAACTGTAACAGCTTTGCAACAGAAACGGAAGTAGTAAAATTAGTAAGGCTGCATTTTTCATAGTTTTTAGTTGTATTTATGTAAAGTTAAATGTTCAAATCGAGAAAAAACTTGACTGTGATTAAGAATTTAAAAAGCATTTATTTTTTTAAATCAAACTTGTAATGAACCCCAATTTTCAATATAGCTCCTATTACATATTCTGATTGAATAAAACTTAGATTTGCACCTGACTTACTATTCTGAAAACTATAAAGAGGGATAGAAAGACCTACTTGCCCAGAAAAAATAAGTGATTTTGAACTAAGTACTTTATAATTTATAAAATAACTAGGTGCAATAAAAAAATTAGTAGCATTGTTATAAATTGGATTTTCAGTAAATTTGAAATAGGACAACTTTAATGAATACCCTGAGTCAAAATGTTCTCTGCTTTTTACCAAATTGAATTGCGTAAAAAACTTATAATATTCCTGATTTAATATCTTTTCGTTTTTATTTTCTGAATCCTTTTTTGAAGAAAAAAAAGAGATAATGTGGCTTTCTTGGTTTTCAAAACCAATTAAAATTTCTAAATTATTATAACTACCAATATACCCAAAGTTTTGGTAACCACCTCCAAAACTATAACCTTTATTATTGTTTATATGGGTAACACAATCTCCAAAAAGCCCTTTGGATTCTGAGGTAGTATTATTAAAATTATAAGTAGTAAAACAGAAAAGATGCCCATTAAAAGTATAAACCCCTTGAAATTGTATAGTACCAAATTCGAAACTAGCACCAATATTTAAAATTTTTGCTCGTTTATCAGCTACTACAATATTTGAAATTTCTTTAAAATCCAAATTATTAGATTGAGCATTTATCATTGAAATATTTAATATAGCAATGATTAAAGAGAATATTTTCATAATGTAGTTGCTTAAAATTGATATTCTAATCCAAGATGAACTGTCCTATTATAGTATAAGCCTGACACTTCGATTGTATAGAAATTTTGACTAGTTTTATCTAAATTTATAATACCTCTATTATAACACAACTCAATAGACAAATTTTTATTAATAGAGTAGGAAGTTCCTAATTGCAAACCAAAGTCAAAGTTTTTTAAATTTGATTTTAAGTCAACTGAAGTTCCATCATTTCCTGTTCCTTTTGCTGTAAGAATAACTCCTGTATAACAACCACCTATAAAAGAAATTTTCTTATTAGTTGTAAACTTAACTAGTATTGGAATGTTTAATTGTCCTAAAGTGAAATAACCACCACTTGAAGAATAATAAATATCTTGATTCAAATCCTCTGTTTTTTTATCTAATGTTGCTCCGTTTTGACAATACAGAAGTTCAGTTCTTAAAAATAGATTTTTCTTTGTATTTATAGGAGTTTCTAGAAATCCTCCCAGGTAAAAACTAATTTTTGGAGAAGTGTTAATATAAACTGTTTGATTAAAACTTTGAGTACTTACATCAGAACTAGATTGACCACCTCCGTCATTTATAGTCACATTTTCAGTTAAAACTGAACCCTTAAAATTTACTCCTTGAGAAATATCTGCTAGATTGAGTCCCCCTTTTACACCGTATTTCATTTGAGAAAATACAGAAGTACAAATTAACAAAGCTAAAATTTTAATGTTTTTCATAATTGCTTATTTTTTTATTAAAGCAAAACTATGAGGGTAAAATTTCAAAAAAAATGACTGTGATTAAGAAATTGATTTTGTAGGATGGAATTTGAGGTTTTGTTTTTGGGTTGGATGCTGGAAGCTGGTGCTTCGACAAGCTCAGCAACCGATGCTGGATGAATACGTGGTGATGGTGATTCGACAAGCTCAGCAACCAGTACTGGATGGATGCACGAAGAATTTATTTGTTTTTTGTTCTTTCGAATGTGTGATGGAACAACTGAGTCCTAGATTATTTGCAATGGCTTTTTAAACTGTGACTCAAAATCATCTTTTCTTTAATAAATCTGACTTAACTCTAGAAAAAAACTCAGGGCTTACCCCTATATAAGTTGCAATTATTTTATCCTTGACTCTACTTGTTATCTCAGGAAAATCATTGAAACATTTCTCAATTCGCTGTCTCTCGCTTAAAGTGTTTAAAAACTCAAATTGATCAAGACTTTCCTTAAAAGCCGTTTCTAAAATTTTCACATACAGAGTCATTAGAACAGTTGACTTTTGCAGCATTTTGTAAAAATCAACATTAGTAATGCTTAAAACCGTTGTATCTTCAAGTGCTTGTATATTTTCTTTATTTATATCTTGACCTGAAAAAGAAATAATGTTCGTGCAGAAATTATTTTCAAAAATAAAACTTCTTGTAACCTCAGTACTAGATTCGTTACTGTGATAGAGTCTTAAAATTCCATCGAGATTAAAAAAAATTTTGTTACACTCTTCATAAGATGTAATCAACAATTCATTCTTTTTAAAATGCTCTATTTTGAAATTTTCTTTTATTAATTCTATATCAAAATCAGTTATTTCTCCAAAATTAGAAACTCTTTCTATTAAGGCTTCAAAACTCATTAACTTTCCTATTTGTTTATGCGAACAAATATACTATTTAATATTACACTTCAATTCTAGGATTACTTGATCAGTATCTTTTCATTCAAAAAATCAATCTTAGACATTACATTTGAACATTCTTCTTTTTCCAAAATTCCTATCTTTGGCAAAAACAAAGACAAATGAAAACCTATACAAACCAAGAAAAACTAAAACACTTACTTTCAATTCCCGTTATAATTTCCGCTCTTGGCTATTTTGTTGACATATATGATTTATTACTTTTTGGTATTGTACGCATACCCAGTCTTAAAGATTTAGGACTTAATCCAGATACTTCAGGAACTATTATTATGAACTATCAAATGATAGGTATGGTGCTGGGAGGAATACTTTGGGGCGTTTTAGGAGATAAAAAAGGAAGACTTTCAGTGTTATTTGGATCAATAATCGTTTATTCATTAGCTAATATCGCTTGCGGATTTTTACCTCAATTCCCATATTCAGACAAAACAATGGTATATGCTATTTTACGTTTCATTGCAGGAGTGGGATTAGCTGGCGAATTAGGAGCTGGAATCACTTTAGTTTCCGAATCATTGCCTAAACAACTTCGAGCACTAGGAACTTCCATCATAGCAGGCTTTGGCGTACTAGGTGCTGTAGTTGCGCAATTTACAGTTGAACTTGCTGGTAGCTGGACCACTGCTTATATAATTGGTGGTTGTTTAGGATTAGTACTACTTATAATGCGAGTTAGCGTTGCCGAAAGTGGAATATATAATACTGTAAAAGAAAATAAATCTATCCAAAGAGGAAATTTCTTTTCCTTTTTCACCAATCAAAAACTGTTTATAAAATATCTAAAGTCCATTCTTATAGGAGTTCCTATTTGGTATTGCATAGGTATATTAGTTTTTATGGCTAATCAATTTGCTCCCGAATTAGGAATTACAAAAATTGATCCTGCAAAAGCCATTATGTGGACGTATATTTTTACTTCTGTAGGTGATTTTTCAAGTGGTTTTATTTCACATTGGCTACATTCTCGCAAAAAAACTATACTTCTAATGCAACTTTTCACCATTTTAGGAGTGATTCTGATGCTTTTTGGTAAAAACGATTCGGAGAATATGTTTTATTTCTATTGCTGTTGGATAGGTCTAGGAACAGGCTATTGGGCAATGTTTGTAACGGTTGCAGCTGAACAATTTGGAACAAATTTACGTAGTACCGCTACCACAAGTGTACCTAATATGGTTCGAGGAGCCGTTCCTGTAATGCTTATAGGCTTTGACTTCTTCAAAAAAAGTCAATCAGTAATCATTTCTGCAACCATCATAGGCTTAATTGTCTTCATATTGGGCATTTACGCTACACTTACCATAAAAGAAACTCATAATTCCGATTTAGATTTTATAGAATAAATACACTTTTCATTAAATTTTTAAACATTTTACTTGTTTAACAAAATTTTGGCATAGTTTTTTCATGTTAGTATTTATACAGAAAAGATTATTAATTATAAACCGAAAAAAATATGTCAAAGTTAGATTTAAACAAAACCGAATGGTTAGAGTTAGTTTTTGAAAACAAAAACAAAACTTACGGAGCGTATCAATTACGTCAAGAAAATGGAAAAACAACTGCTAAAGCCTTCTTTGGTGGATTAGGGTTAGTAGCTGGGCTAGCTGCATTGCCTATTGTTCTAAGTTCGTTCTCAAAAAAAGATATTCCAAATTCAGATAATGGTGGATGTGTGTTAAAATTAGACACAACTCTAGTAGTAACTGAAGTTAAATTTCGTGAAAAACCTATAACCACAAAAACTCATTCTGAACCTAAAGAGACACCTAAAACAGAAATTCCTACTACAGTTGTTGAAGCAAGCCAAGTAAAACCAGAAAAAGAAGTTCCAGAAAACACTACTCAACCTTCTTCTTCAGGCAATGAGGGAAATTCAACAAATACAGGATCAACAACTCCTAATACTGGAGGAAATACTGGACCTGGAGTTATTGAAACCCCTAAGGTAGATATCCCTGAAGGTCCTATGATTCCGGCAGTATTAGAAAAAAGCCCAATGTTCCCTGGTGGTATAGATGCTTTCTTAAAAATTGTAGGTAGTCGTTTTCAAGCTCCTGAAGCTGAAGAAGGCGAAGGAACTAAACGTATTATCGTAATGTTTGTGGTAGAAAGAGACGGAACTTTATCAAATATCACTGTTCCTAGAAGTGCTGGAAAAGAACTTGATGAAGAGGCTATTAGAGTTTTGAAATCTATCAAAACAAAATGGGAACCTGGTATTTACAATAAGCAACCTGTAAGAACACAATATTCTTTACCTATAGTAGTTCAAACAAATTAATTACTAGACTCTAAAAATACTAAAACCACTCATACTTCGATTTGGGTGGTTTTTTGTTTTGAAAATTATAACAAATAAACAAATAAAGGTATAAACTACATTCCTTATCTTTGCATTGAAAATTCAAGTTATGGAAACTGCAACAACTTCAAATATATTACCTACTGGAAAACCAAAATGGTTGAAAGTAAAACTACCTATTGGCGAAAAATACACAGAATTAAGAGGATTAGTTGACAAATACAAACTAAACACCATTTGTACCTCTGGAAGTTGTCCTAATATGGGTGAATGTTGGGGCGAAGGAACTGCTACTTTTATGATTCTTGGCAATGTTTGTACTCGTTCTTGTGGTTTTTGCGGAGTAAAAACGGGTCGTCCAGAAGATGTAGAATGGGACGAACCTGAAAAAGTTGCACGCTCTATCAAAATTATGAAAATCAAACATGCTGTAATTACAAGTGTGGATCGAGATGATTTAAAAGATATGGGTTCAATCATTTGGGCTGAAACCATAAAAGCTATCCGAAGAATGAATCCAGAAACTACTCTTGAGACACTAATCCCCGATTTTCAAGGAGTAGAACGTAATATAGATCGTATCATAGAAGCAAACCCAGAGGTGGTTTCACATAATATGGAGACTGTTCGTCGTTTAACTCGAGAAGTACGTATTCAAGCCAAATACGATCGTAGTCTAGAAGTTTTAAAATATCTCAAAGAAAAAGGAATTAGACGAACAAAGTCAGGAATTATGCTAGGTCTTGGCGAAACAGAAGAAGAAGTTATTCAGACTATGAAAGATTTGCGCGAGGCAAATGTAGATATTGTAACTATTGGTCAATATTTACAACCAAGCAAAAAACACCTACCTGTAAAAGAATTTATTACACCTGAACAATTTGCAAAATACGAACAAATTGGCAAAGAATTAGGCTTCCGCCACGTTGAGAGTGGTGCATTAGTACGTTCAAGCTATCACGCCCAAAAACATATTTTGTAAATTAGAATTCAGAATACTTATAAAGTTAACATTGAAAACAAGAATCGCCATAAATGGATTTGGTAGAATAGGACGAAATTTATTTCGGTTACTGCTTAATCACCCAACTATCGAAGTGGTAGCTATAAATGATATAGCAGACAATCAAACGATGGCACATTTATTAAAATATGATAGCATTCACGGGGTGCTAAAAAACAATATTGCATTCAATGACGAAGGTATTGTGGTCGATTCTAAATCCATCTATTTTTTTCACGAAAAAGAAATAAAAAACCTCAACTGGAAAGATTTAAGTATTGATTTTGTTATAGAATCTACTGGAAAATTTAAAAAATACGATGAGATAAATCAACATATCCTCTCTGGTGCTAAAAAAGTAATTTTATCTGCTCCCGCTGAAGTAGAAAATATAAAAACGGTAGTTTTAGGAGTAAATGAGCATATAATAGATGGAAGCGAATTGATTATCTCTAATGCGAGTTGTACTACAAACAATGCAGCTCCTATGATTAAAGTTATTCAAGAACTTTGCGGGATTGAACAAGCTTATATTACAACTGTACATTCATACACCACAGATCAAAGTTTACACGATCAACCCCATAAAGATTTACGCCGAGCTAGAGGTGCTGCGCAGTCTATAGTTCCTACAACTACAGGTGCAGCAAAAGCACTTACTAAAATATTCCCTGAACTAGATGGAAAAATGGGCGGATGCGGTATTAGAGTTCCAGTTCCTGATGGTTCTTTGACAGATATAACTTTCAATGTAAAGAAAGAAGTTTCCATTGACGAAATCAATACTGCATTCAAAAACGCATCTGTAACTACTCTTTCGGGAATATTAGACTATACCGAAGACCCTATCGTTTCGGTTGATATTTTAGGAAATACACATTCTTGTTTGTTTGATGCACAACTCACTTCCGTTATCGATAAAATGGTAAAAGTTGTTGGTTGGTACGACAATGAGATAGGTTATTCATCAAGAATTATTGACTTAATTGGGTACTTAAATAAATTTTAACTAATTTTAGGCTGATTTTTTATACCCAATAATGAAAAAACAGCTGATTTTTTTATTACTAATTCTATTTTCACTATCTATTTTTTCTCAAAGTGACTCTCAATTTGGTCGAAAAATAGACAGCGTGTACTTTTATACCGAAACAGCCACCTTCTATAAAAATAATAAAACATTTGATAAAGCCCTAGAGAATATAAACAAAGCGATATTATACTCGCAAAATTCTAAAAACAATACTAGTTTAGCAAACAGTTATTTCAATCTTGGACTCATTTATATTGATTTAAAAAAATATGATGAAGCCATCGAAATTTTCCTTCGTACTATATCCATTTTAAATACACTTGAACCAAATTCAAAATTAGCGCTTTCCTATTATAATTTAGGGATTTGCTATATGCAAAAAAACAATTTCAATAAAGCCGAATCATATTTTGACAAAGCAAATTCAGTATATGAATCTATAAACTTAGTAGATGCTAAAAGTATGATAAACTTTCAAAGAGGGGTTCTATATTTAGAAAAAAAGCAAAGAAATACAGCCGAATTAATTTTTGACGATATAGCTCATCTTTCTAAAAATCAAGTATCAGCAGAATTACAAGCAGAAGCATTATATCAGCTTGGTATAATGAAATCTAAAGAAAAAATAAACAATTTAGCACTTAACTATTTAAATCAAGCTTACGAAATAAGTCAATCTAATAATAATTTAGAGCAACAACTCAAGATTTCTAAAATGCTAAGTCAGATTTACGAACAAATGTCGTTAACAAACAATGCCTTAGCATTTTTAAAAACACATGCAAAGCTTCAAGATTCAATAAGTTCAATCTCAAAATTTAAAACTCAAAATTTAGTAAATGAGCGTTTTAAAATTGATGATATTATGCGTTCAATGGAAAAATTAGATTTAGAAAAAAAGCAACAAGAAAAAGCAAGCAAATTTTCTAAACTCATTAATATTCTAAGTATTGCTTTAATTACTATTTTATCACTACTGAGTCTTTCTCTCTATAAAAATAATATAATAAGAAATAAATCTAACGAACTTTTACGTGAGAAAAATAACGAATTAGAGATTGCAAAAGAAAGAATTGAAAAAGCCTCACAAGCTAGAGCAGAATTTTTATCTACTGTAAGTCACGAGTTAAGAACTCCACTTAACGCCATCAATGGTATTTCATATCTTCTTTTAGAAGACAGCCCTAAACCGAATCAGGTAGAATATTTGAAATCTTTAAAATTTTCAGGAAATTATTTGCTTACCTATATAAACGAAATTCTAGAAATTAATCGTGTCGAATCAAATAATATAGAAGTAGAAAGTGTTAACTTCAACATTCGTGAATTACTTCAAAATATACAAAATTCTTTAAAGGAACAAGCCAGCCTTAACAACAATAACTTTAGTTTAAAAATTGATCCTGGAATTCCTAAAAACTTAATTGGAGACCCAACTAAGCTTTCACAAATATTTATAAATCTTATCAATAATGCATTAAAGTTTACCAAAGATGGTTCGATAGAAGTAGTTGCGCAACTACTAAAATCTGAAAACAACTATAGTAAAATTCTTTTTGAAATTAGTGATACTGGAATTGGTATTCCTTTAGAAAAACAAGAGCAAATTTTCGAAAGTTTCGCACAAGGTTCTGTTGAAATAAATCGCAAATATGGAGGAACTGGTCTTGGTTTAGCTATTGTAAAAAGGCTAATTGAACTAATGGGAGGCGATATAAAAGTAAAAAGTGAAGTTGGTTATGGATCTAAATTCTATTTTGATTTAGAAATTAAAAATGGAAATTTTGAAGAAACTAAAAATATACAAGCTATAATAGATGATTCTATTTTTATCAAGAAAAAAGTTCTCCTAGTAGAAGACAATAAAATTAACCAAATGATTACCAAAAAAATATTGGAGAAAAAACAAATGGTTGTAGAATTGTGCGAAACAGGTGAAGACGCCATAGAAATGGTTCACAACAACAAATATGATTTAGTACTAATGGACGTTCATCTACCAGGTATAAATGGAACTATTGCCACCGAAGAAATACGAAAATTTGATACTACAACAAAAATAATAGCATTGACAGCAATTTCATTAAATGAAAATCGAGAAATGCTAATGTCTTTTGGTATGAACGATGTAATTACCAAACCATTTAATCCCGATATTTTTTATAAAACTATCGAGATTAACTTCTTGGCAGAAACTAATATAGTGTAATTAATGTTGAAATAAGTTTTCTAACGTGAGGTTCTGCCCCACGAGCTGCTTCTAATACTTCTTCGTGAGAAATTGTATCTATACTATCAGCATCACCCATATCTGTAATTACAGATACACCAAAAGTTTCCAGCTCCATATGACGAGCTACAATTACCTCAGGAACTGTACTCATTCCAACACAATCACAACCTATAGCTTTTACCATTCTGTACTCTGCTAAAGTTTCAAATGTAGGTCCTTGTAAACCAAGATAAACACCATCTTGAACAGTAATTCCTAAATCGGAAGCAATTTCTTTAGCCTTAGCCATCATTGCTCGGCTATAGGGTTCGCTCATATTTACAAAACGAGGGCCAAAACGTTCGTCATTTTTTCCACGTAACGGATGCTCAGGCATCATATTTATATGGTCTTTTATGATTATAATCGAACCTACTTTATAATTTGGATTTACCCCTCCTGAAGCATTCGAAACAATAAGTTTTTCTACTCCAAGATGTTTCATTACTCTCACAGGAAAAGTTACTTCTTTCATAGTATAACCTTCATAGTAATGAAAACGTCCCTGCATAGCGACAACTTTTTTACCATTGATGTTACCAAAAACCAATGCTCCTTTGTGTCCTTGAACAGTCGAAACAGGAAAATTAGGAATTTCACTATACGGTAAAATATATTCAACTTCAATATCATCTGTAAATCCGCCTAATCCCGAACCCAAAATCACTCCATATTCAGGTGCAAAATTTGTTTTACCTACAATATAATCAACTGTTTCTTGTACTTGTTCCCACATACTCTAAAATCTTTTTATCAAATTCATTTTCATTTTGTACAAACGAACTCTTTATTGGCAAGTAATACAATTGCGTTGTTGGCAATTTATCTTTTAATCGCACAAAATCTTTTTCGGTTGTAATTATTTTTCTTCCGTTTGCTGCTTCTAAAATCGTTTTCACATCCTTATCACTAAAATCGTGGTGATCAGGAAAAACCATCGTTGATTTTTTAGCAGCCTGCAAATATGCAAAAAAAGGTTCGGGTTTTGCAATGCCTGCCACTACTAACTTATCAACAGTTTGCATTTCCGAAACTGAAATCTTATCTGTTTCACTATAAAACCAATCATCATAAGCAATACAAGTGAAATAAATAGGCTTTTCAATCTTTAAATAGCTCTTTATTTTTTGCCTTATCTCCTTTTGGGCAATTTCAGAAATATCTTTTGGACATTTCGTGACAATTATCATATCTGCCCTATTAACTCCACTCCTACTTTCTCGCAAATTACCAGCAGGCAACATAAAATCATTATAAAAAACATCATCAAAAGCGGTAAGCATAATATAAAAACCCGCTTTAACTTTTCGGTGCTGAAAAGCATCATCTAACAAAATCACTTCAGGTTTTTTATCCTGAGACAATAGTTGTTCGATACCATTTTTGCGATTAGCATCAACGGCGACCAGAACATCAGAAAATTTTTGAAAAAACTGATACGGCTCATCTCCAAGAATTTCTGCATTTGCATTTTTATCAGCTAATTGAAATCCTTCTGATTTACGTTTGTAGCCTCTGCTCAATGTAGCTACTTTATATTTGTTTGCTAACAATCGTATCAAATACTCAATTTGCGGAGTTTTTCCCGTACCTCCCACACTCAAATTACCTACTGCAATAACAGGCAAATCAAACGAATACGATTTTGAAATACCTTTATCGTATAAGTAATTTCTAATTGAAGTTATCAGTCCATATAATATGGAAAAAGGAAAAAGGATTTTTCGGAGGAATTTCATATATAAACACGAATTACACAAATGTACACAAATCAAGAAAAAAACATTCTTTTATATCCTGCAAGTTTTGAAAACCTTTCCAATAAAAACAATAAATTTGTGAAAATTAGAGAAATTTGTGTTTATGAAAATTAAAGAAATACTCTCCATATTAGAAGAAATGGCACCTCTATCCTATGCCGAAGATTTTGACAATGTTGGTTTACTAGTAGGTGATCGCGAAACAGAAGCGTCAGGAGTTTTGGTATGCCATGATGCACTAGAAAGCGTAATTGAAGAAGCCATAGAAAAAAAATGCAATTTGGTAGTATGCTTCCATCCTATTCTATTTTCGGGGATTAAGAAAATTACAGGTAAAAATTATGTCGAACGTTCGGTTTTAAAAGCCATTAAAAACGACATTGCCATTTATGCAGTCCATACCGCACTAGACAATCATCAAAATGGTGTAAATAAAATATTTTGTGATGCATTAGGACTGCAAAACACCAAAACCTTAATCCCGAAACCAAATTTTATCCAAAAACTAGTTACCTATACCATTCCAGAAAACGCAGAAAAACTACGTAATGCCTTGTTTGATGCTGGAGCAGGAAAAATAGGCAATTATGAAGATTGCAGTTTCAACTCAAAAGGAATAGGTACCTATATGGGTAACGAAAACAGCAATCCCGAAATAGGAGCTCGATTTGAATTTGTAGAAGCCGAAGAAATAAAAATAGAAGTCACTTTCGAAAAATATTTACAAAGCAAAATCTTAAAAGCACTTTTTTCTAATCACGTGTATGAAGAAGTAGCCTATGAAATTTATGATTTGCAAAACACACATCAAAATATTGGCTTGGGAATGATTGGTGAGTTAGACAAGCCAATTAATGAAAAAGATTTTCTGCAATTTGTAAAAGAAAAAATGGAATGCGGCGGCATTCGTCATAGTGAATTTACAGGAAAAATGGTCAAAAAAGTAGCAGTTCTAGGAGGATCAGGAGCATTTGCAATCAAAAATGCTATTCAAGCAGGAGCAGATGTTTTTCTTACTGCCGATATGAAATATCACAATTTCTACGAAGCCGAAAACCGCATTCTACTGGCAGATATTGGACATTTTGAGAGTGAAAGATTTACAAAAAATTATATAGTTGATTATCTTACGAAAAAAATTCCTAATTTTGCAGTCAATTTATCTCAAATAAATACAAATCCAGTTAAGTACTTATAAAATATGGCAACAAAAGAATTGAACGTTGAAGAAAAGTTAAGAGCGTTATATGATTTACAATTAATAGATTCAAGAATCGACGAAATTAGAAACGTAAGAGGCGAATTACCTCTAGAGGTGGAAGATTTAGAAGATGAAGTTGCAGGTTTAAGCACTCGTTTAGAAAAATTAAAAACAGATTTAGATTCTATCGAAGAGCAAATCAAAGGTAAAAAAGTAGCTATCGAAGAACACAAAGAAGCTATTAAGAAATACACTGCTCAACAAAAAGAAGTTCGCAACAATCGCGAATTCAACTCTTTAACTAAAGAAGTTGAATTTCAGGAATTAGAAATTCAATTAGCTGAAAAACACATCCGTGAAATGAAAGCTTCCATTGAGCATAAAAAGGAAGTTATTGCTCAATCTAAAGAAAAATTAGAAGCAAAAACGACGCACCTAAAACATAAAAAATCAGAGTTAGATGCTATTATGTCTGAAACAGAGAAAGAAGAAACTTTCTTAACTCAAAAATCAGAAGAATACCAAGCTCAAATTGAAGAGCGTTTACTAAATGCATATAGAAGAATACGTGGAAGTGTACGTAACGGATTAGCAGTAGTATCTATCGAAAGAGGGGCATCTGCGGGATCTTTCTTTACAATTCCACCACAAACTCAAATGGAAATTGCTGCTCGTAAAAAAATCATTACAGATGAGCATAGCGGAAGAATCTTAGTAGATACAGTTCTTGCTGATGAAGAAAGAGAAAAAATGGAGCAATTATTTGCAAAAATTTAATTAACTTAAATCCCGATTTCTCGGGATTTTTTTTATGCGTAAAATTGCTTATTACATATTTGCAAAATCAATTGGTTTATACATTAATACCTTAAGCTTTTTACACCCGAAGAAAGCTTCCCAAATTGCGCGTGCGTATCTCACCCAACCGCGGGAAGGGAAATTAAATACAGCTAATTTGCCCGATATTTTAAAAACCGCTACAACCGAAACTTTCAACTATGACACTCATTCTTTTCCAGTTTATACTTGGAGAGGTAATGATACCATTATTTTACTTGTACACGGTTGGGAAAGCAATGCCTCTAGATGGGAAAACCTGCTACCTTATCTTCAAAAATCAGGAAGTACTATAATTGCTATTGATGCACCTGCACACGGATTAGCCAGCGGAATAGAATTTAGCATTCCGCAATATGCTGAATTTATTCATAAAACTGTCGAAAAATACAGTCCAAAATATCTAATTGGACATTCTGTAGGAGGAAAAACCTGTGTGTATTACCAGGCACATTATAAAAATACTTGTGTACAAAAAATAGTGGTTCTAGGCGCACCAAGTGATTTTAAAGTAATTTTTGAAAACTTCATTAATCTGTTAAGTCTAAATCAGTACATATACAAAGATTTAGAACAACAATACATTGATTATTACAAAGAAAGAATTGAAGATTTTTCAGCTCAAAAATTCGCCTCTAAAATTGAAATTCCAGCCCTTATCGCACACGATGAAGAAGACGATGTAGTAGCCTATAACGAAGGTAAAAAAATAGCCGAAGCTTGGAAAAATTCCAAATTCATAACCACAAAAGGATTAGGGCATTCTATGCACGATGATACATTATATCAGGAAGTGTATGATTTTTTGTTTGTGAAATGACGTGGCTTCGAGTACCTCAGCCACCTTCGAGTAGCTCTGGTGATTGAGGCTCTCGAAATCACCATTCGAATACCTCAGCCACCTTCGAGTACCACTGGTGATTGAGGCTCTCGAAATCACCATTCGAACACACTTCGACAAGCTCAGTGTAACACCTCAGCCACTATAATAAATTCCAAATTTCAAATAACAAATTTCAAATAAATTCGAAATCTCAAAACTCAAGCCTAAATTTCAAATATCAAGTTCAAATTCTAAATTCTGAAATCTCAAATCTCAAATCTCAAATCTGAACACTAAATGCTGTAAACTGAACACTGAATTACTATCTTTGCAAAATGGAAGAAAACAAAACACGAATCAATAAATTCTTATCAGAAACTGGCTACTGTTCTCGCAGGGAAGCCGATAAACTATTGGAACAAGGTCGTATAACTATAAATGGCGTAAAACCAGAATTAGGTACAAAAGTTTCGATTGAAGATGAAATTCGGGTGGACGGAAAATTAATCCGTGAAAAAACTTCCAAACCTGTTTACTTAGCATTCAACAAGCCTGTTGGTATCGAATGTACTACCAACCAATCAGTTCGTGACAATATAGTCGATTACATCAATTATCCAAAACGTATTTTTCCTATTGGCCGATTAGACAAAGCCAGTGAAGGACTTATTTTTATGACCGATGATGGTGACATTGTGAATAAAATTCTTCGAGCTAGAAACAACCACGAAAAAGAATACATCGTTACCGTAAACAAACCCATAACCGAACGTTTTATCCAACGAATGGGCAATGGAATTCCAATTCTAGATACCGTTACCCGAAAATGTAAAGTAGAGCAAGTAAGCAAATTTATTTTCAGGATAGTACTTACCCAAGGATTAAACCGCCAAATTCGCCGTATGTGCGAATATTTGGGTTATGAAGTTACTGCCTTAAAACGCACTAGAATCATCAATATCAAACTTGATGTTCCTATTGGACGCTATCGTGATCTTACCGATGCCGAGATAAAAGAATTAAATACTCTAATTGCACCTTCCAGCAAAACCGAAGAAGCTAGTTTGCCTAAAAACAAAAAATCATAAATCATCTAACGGACTTTTAATTTTCGATAAAGTACTATCTGTTACGTGTGTATAAATTTGAGTAGTTTTAATAGATTGATGTCCGAGTAATTCTTTCAAAAAACGAATATCTGCACCTGCTTCAATCAAATGGGTAGCATAGCTATGACGCAAACCGTGTATCCCTATAGTTTTATTAATTTTTGCTTTTTTCATAGCATTTTTAAAAATAGCTTGAACACTACGTATAGAATACACCCCTCCATATTGTCCTTCAAACAACCAAACTTTTGGTTTGTATTCACAATAATATTCTCGTAGCAATTTTAATATACTATGAGGTAAATTAGTATAACGATCTTTTTTACCTTTTGCACTTGCTATCAATACACGCATAGATTCGCTATCAATATGCTCAATTTTTAAATTCACTATTTCACTCACTCTCAAACCCATCCCATAACAAAGTTGCAAAATCAATAAATGTTTCTTATTATCTATAACAGAAAATAATTTTTTCACTTCGCTTTTTGACAACATTTTAGGCAAAGTTGATGGTCGTTTAGGTCTTGGAATATCAAAAAACATTTCGGAGCGGTGCAATACTTTTTCAAAATAAAATTTCACAGCATTTATTTTAGTATTCATACTTTGCTCCTTCAATGAATTGGTTTTTAAACAATACAAGAAATAATCTTTCAATCTATCGGGCGTTAATGTATCTACATTAACCTTCTTTAAAATCACTAAAAGTTGAATAAACTCCTGAATATATATTTTTTTAGTATTTGGACTATAAGCCTTTAAATCCAATTGATTTTTATACTTTTTTAGCGCATCTAAATTTAGATCACATATTTTATGATATTCATTGCTTCCCACTTCTTTCTGAGATAAATTAAGCTCCTTTCGTAGTACAGGCAAATCAGGCAAATACCAAGATTTGTTTGTTTGGCTCCACTTTGCAGAAGGAAAACGACTTTTAAATTCCTGTTTTAACTTCAAACTATATTCAAAACTAATCCAGATAATTTTTTTCCCTCTATGTTCCCCAAAAACAAAAACAAAGTTATTTAAATCCATATGCGTAATTTAAATTATTTATTAAGAATCTTATTTCACAAATCTATTAAAAATAACTTAAAAAACGTAATAGAATAGTACTCACAAAACACTAAAAAATATGATGTTATCATTATAAATTGAATAAAAAAGATTAAAATTGTTATTTTGCATTTTATGCGTATATTTGTGTGTTAGCAGAAAGTTAAAAAAAAATCGCCGAAAAATAGAACTCACAAAGAAAAGATGAAATTTAAATCAACACTAATATTAAGTTTTGTAATTATAACTTTAAATATTTATTCTCAAGAAAACAAAACCCGAAAAGAAAACATTTTAATAATTGCTGAACTAACAAATGATTATTTTAATCAAATTGAGGATGTTTTC
>JASGCW010000179.1 GCA_030053945.1 Limnohabitans sp. | reverse complement strand
AGTAATACAAAATACGCATTTTGACACCTAATCATTGACCCTTAAATTTTTAAGCCCTTATTTGGAGTTGTATAAATAAGTGAATAGTTTCGCATATTTACGAGTTAGCAGCTATAATAACAAACAACGACAATGACAAAATTAACATCACTTCTTATAGGTTCAGGCGACAGTTTTCTAATAGAAAATGGTAAAGAGAATTACCTTGTAGATTCTGGCGGAAACCAAAAAACAATTTTAAGTCTCGTTCCAAAAAGAATAAATCTTGCTATATGCACTCATAATGACAGCGACCATTGCAAAGGATTTATAGGAATTCTCAAAAGCGAAAAACACATTATTGACGAAATTTGGCTGCCAGGAATTTGGGCGTCAGTTATTGACTTTGTAAAAACAGAAAAATACGATACTGCGTTTTCAAGAGAACAGCTTGACGATATCAATTTAGAGAATATTGACCTTAATGAGCTATTGACAGACACCGATGAAAGCATTGATGACCTCACTGATGATTTAGGATTCTTATCTGACATAGACGATTTTCCTTATTGGAGTTTTTTCTATAATCATCATATCATCAGCAGAAAAATTAATTTTAATATCAACCGAATCCTTGAAATTGCAAGATTGTCATATGAAAAAGGAGTTGCAATAAAATGGTTTTTTCCAGACAATAACGGAGACTCTTTAATAAACAACTTTAGACCTGTAAATTGTAAACATCTCCTCAGAACGAAAAGAATTAGGAATAACAGTTTGACATTTTTCTATCAACTGGCATACCTGACAAGTGAAAATAAACATTCTTTGGTTTTTGAATATTACATTGAAAACACACCACGAATACTTTTTACAGCCGACTCCAATATTTCTATTACAAATCCTTACACTGATCAAATTTTAGCGACTGCCCCGCACCATGGGTCTCATTCCAACAGAGAAGTTTATGACAATATTACAGGGAGAGATATTATTTGGATTAGAAGTGACAGACCTTCATTTACACGTCCTTGCCATGACTTTCTTAACCTTAAAAATAAGTATTGTTTAAGTTGCACCAAAAAACATCCTATTCAAAGAGAAGAAATAATATTTGAGTTTAAAAATGGACAATGGACACATATTAAAGGACAAAAATGCAACTGCAACTAATTACGGCTGCTAACAGCACATTTGCAATAGGCGGGATTTCGTGTTCCGCAGACAGTTTAGTGGTAGCCGAAAGTTTTGTTCTCCGCATAAAGTTCAGTGGTAAAAATCCCGCCCATCGCAAATCTGCAAACCGTTACCTGCCATATTATCCGACCATACGCCAAGACCGAACATCGAGAAAAAATTAATGCCTTTGCACAAAATCTAACAAACGGAAATAATGAAATTATCAGGACAGGAACTGTACAATAAATTGGTAAACGAATACAAAATTATTGGAGAAAAAGGAATTATCAATTTTTCACTTAAAGACCTGACTATTTCTATTGAAACTAAAGATACTGTCGGAAATTTGCTTCAAGAATGGTTGAAAGCTTGGATGATGTCGGAAAAAATTGAATTTGAAGAAAACACAAATTCACAAGTCTTCCCAGATTTCAATTTAGATAAACACAACAAAAAACTTGACTTGCTTGAAGTTAAAACTTTTGATTGGGACAGAGGTCCGGGTTTCGATTTGGCAAACTTCGACTCTTACTGCAATTCGCTTTTAACTTCGGCTTATAGACTTAATTCCGATTATCTGATTTTTGCTTACCAAATGAATGGTAGCGAAATAACGATTAAAAATGTTTGGATAAAAAAGATTTGGGAATTGGCTTGTCCGAGCGGAACTTATCCGTTAAAAGTTCAGGAGAAGAAAAGCGTCATTTACAATATTCGTCCTTCAACTTGGTATTCGGAAAGAACAACTTTTAAACCATTTAATTCGTTGGAAGAATTCCTTACTGCACTCAACGAAACACGTTACCAATATCCGCAGACACGCCACACCAACGGACATTGGTTACAAAATGTTTTGAAAAATTACGAAGAACATACTGGCGTTAAACTACAAGTTCGCTAATATAAACTTCGGCTAATTTATTGGCTACAAATTCCACCACAGGAACTGCAACTGTATTTCCTAACAAATCAAAAGCATCGTATTCTTTTGTTGGAATTTCGT
Source organism: Limnohabitans sp. (assembly GCA_030053945.1). Taxonomy (GTDB): domain Bacteria; phylum Bacteroidota; class Bacteroidia; order Flavobacteriales; family Flavobacteriaceae; genus Flavobacterium. Next base: position 3,095 of record JASGCW010000179.1, on the reverse strand, counting down.
ACCATTCGGGATAACCAAACAAACGTAAACCTTCTCGAATAGTTAATCTACGCAAACCGTTTCCGTCTGGAACAGCTAAACGAGAAACATCTGTAGCTACCAAAGTTGGAGCAATATCTTTCGGGTCAAGAACTTTATTGATTTCAAAACTCAATTTTCCAGTAACGATATTGTAGCCTTTTGGTTTGGTTTCGTCGTATTCACGAGAGGTTGAAATGCCGTTTTCCGTTTGAAGTTTGACCAACTTCTTTGGATGTTCAAACTTCAAATAACCCTTTTTAGTAAGGTCTTCTAATAAGGTTTTTAATTCAGCTTTCGGCAAGTCAATAAACGTATTTATTTGCTCTAAAGTTAAAGCCATTCCGTCCATCCAATCAATACCAATTTCTTCTGCCCATTGTTTTTTACGTCTTTGCTTGAACAATTTGTTAAGAATTTCAGCTTGTTGTTTCGACACACTTCCTTTAATTTCAATATCCCAACTGTGAATATTATTGTCGCCACCACGTTTGTCTTTTATAGATTTTCCGTACAAATCTTCAAACGGAAAATGAGCCAAAAGCTTGTCAATAAATTCAGATTTTAAGGTTGGTAATCCTTTTTCTAAAACGCTTCCCAAAGGTTTAAACCTTGGTTCGTTTCCGTTCAAATCAATTTTTTCCTCTTTTGTTCCGACTATGAAAATTCTTTTACGAGATTGAGCCAAACCAAATTCCAAACTATCAAAAATTTTCCAACTTGTTTTGTAACCCAACTCATTTTCGAGTGTGTGCAAAATGGTTTTTAATGTCCTGCCAATTTCATCATTTTTATTTTCTAAATCGTGTTTTACCAAACCTTCTACGTTTTCAAGAACAAAACCATAAGGCTTTTTTTCTCTTAAAATTCTTTCGATTTCGAAAAACAACGTTCCTCTTGTGTCTAAAAACCCTTGACGTTTTCCACCTGCACTAAAAGGTTGACAAGGAAAACCACCTAAAAGAAAATCAAAATCGGGAATGAATTCATTCCGAATTTCAAAAATATCGCCAGCCAAAAATTCGTGACCGAAATTATGCTTTAAAGTCTTCACAGCATAAGGTTTTATTTCCGAAGTCATCACACATTCGGTTTCCATCCCTACATCTTTAAATGCTTTTTCAAAGCCCAAACGAATTCCACCAAGACCTGCAAAAAGGTCAATGAATTTTACAGTATTGTTTTTCATTTTACACTTTTTTTATAAGGTTCATTCGGTTCTGCAACCATTAATAATTGACTTTCGTAATCTTCAATTTCAATTTTTTGACAACCAATTACGGTAAGACATTGCAACAAAAAAGTAGCACTAAAACTACCACGACTGATTTTACTATCAATACCTGCCTTGGTTTCTTCGACACCTATTTCATTCAATAACAGAACTAAATCTGTGTTAGACACGCCACGTTTGACTAATTCTGACTTTAGTAATCGTTTTGCTTTATCATCCCAGTTTGACATAATTCAATGGATTTGTATTGCAATATTCGATAATTATTATCATATATGCAAATAAAACAGCGAAAATAAAAATACGGAAGCTAACAGAGGTTTTGCAAAAAAGCGGGTTCAGTGCTTCGTATGAAACTTTTTACTAAATTTGAACTTTGGTGCTTCGTATCAACTTTAGTGCTAAAAATCCCCCACCTTCGCAAATCTGCAAACCGTTATGCGTCACCCTGTTGGACACCCTACGCAATTCGAGGTTTTCTCACAATATGCACCAAGACAGCCAACCCTTCGCAAAATTATAAGAGCTACTAGCCAACACACAAGCCAACGCTTTTGCACCACAACTTGTCCCGACCATTCGGGATTTAATTTTGCCCAACCGCACACAAAGCCCACCCACCACCCTACAAGTGGACAGGTGACAATTTGAAAGCAACTTTTGACAATAACAGGGGTTTAAAATTTAACTTTGAAAATGTTTACAGAATTCAAAAAAGGTATTACCTTCGCACCAACAGTACTCGCCACGCTAAAGTCCGTAAGGACTGCGTACCAGGGCGAGTCTTTTGCTTTTATAAGGTTTTCCAAAAACTGTAATACACCTCCTATGTCTATTCTGACTATTCAGAATGCACACTTAGGGGGTTTTCTTTTAAAAGCATTTCTTTAATATGATTTACAGTAAAAAGACATTTACAATCGAAGAACATATACAACAGCTTCGTGATAGAGGTTTGGGGATTGAAGATGAAACCCTTGCTAAACACTATTTGGAAAACGTTAGTTATTACAGACTTGCGGGCTATTGGTGGCCTATGCAAAGCGATAAAGTAAATCATATTTTTAAAGAGAACAGTAAATTTGAAGATGTAATAGCCCTTTATAATTTTGATAGAGAGCTAAAGATTTTGCTTTTTGATATTATCGAAAAAATAGAAATAAGTTTAAGAACCAAACTTATTTACCACCTATCACACGAATTTGACCCTTGGTGGTTTCAAAACACGGCCATTTTTCAGGATACAGGTGCATTGGTAGAAACTCTTTCAAGTATTAAAGAAGAAGTTGACCGTTCAAAGGACATTTTTATAAAGGAACATACGAAAAAATACAAAGACGACTTGCGTTTTCCTCCTGCATGGAAAACCCTTGAGTTAACAAGCTTTGGATCACTATCTAAGCTTTATGGTAATCTTAAAAACACCATTAAGTCAAAAGACACTATAGCAATTGAGTTAGGTGCCGTCAATCATACATACTTACCTAGTTGGTTACAGTCTATTGCTCAGATAAGAAATTATTGTGCCCACCATAGCAGATTATGGAATAAGAATTTACCAGGCACACCAAAATTATTGCCTAGGCCTCCTTACAGGTGGGTAGTAGATGTACCAACAGATACATCAAAATTGTACATGCATCTTTGTATAATGCGGTATTTAGTGAATATTATTGCTCCTGAAAATTCATTTTCAACCAAGCTTCAAGAAATAATATTAAAATATCCATCGGTTGACCCAAATGCTTTGGGTATGAAACCTGATTGGCAAAACGAACCCCTTTGGAAATAAAAAAGGCAAAGCCACTCCCGTAAGTGCTCTCGCAAGAAAATTAGGAGTTAT
>JASGCW010000058.1 GCA_030053945.1 Limnohabitans sp. | reverse complement strand
ATGCACTCGCCGTTGCGTTTTGACAATAATTCACTGGTGAAGTCACTGTTGGAGCGGCTGGTAATGCTGTTACATTCACTACTATCGCTGCTCGTGGACTCTCACATCCTGAAACAGTTTGACTTACATAATAGGTTACACTTCCAACAGTTGCTGTACTTGGCGTTGGAGCTGTTGTGCTTCCTGTTCCACCTGTAGCTACCGTGTACCATAACAATCCTGTTCCTGTTGCAGTCAATGCACTCGCCGTTTCATTTTGACAATAATTTACTGGCGTACTTACTGCTGGTGCAGATGGTGCTGCGGTTACAGTTACAACTATTGCAGCACGCAGACTCTCACAACCTGAAACCGTTTGACTTACATAATAGGTTACACTTCCAGCAGTTGCTGTACTTGGCGTTGGAGCCGTTGTACTTCCTGTTCCGCCTGTAGCTACGGTATACCATAATAATCCTGTTCCTGTTGCAATCAATGCACTCGCTGTTGCATTTTGACAATATGTTACTGGTGTTGTTACAGTTGGTGCAGGTGGAGAAGCTAATATTGTTACAGTAACATCTGGGGCATCATAAGCAGGACACGAACCCGTTGCATTGATATGATATTTAACTGTATAAGTTCCTGGTGTACTTGTCGAAGGATCTATAGCTCCAGTTGATGCTGTTAAAGCAAGTCCAGTAGGTGGTACTGAGGAAAATGCCCCTCCAGATGTCAAAGCATTCAAAATAGGAAGTTGGTCTGTAATTATACTATTACAAAATGGTGATGAATAGGAAAATGTACCACTAGGCGAAGCCACGGCATTAATTACAAAAGATCTAAAATTTGTACATCCTGTAGTATTCTGATCAGTAATTTCCACCCAAATTGTTTGTGGCAAACTCGCTGGAGTATAAGTTCCTAAACTACCTGTTGGTATTACAGTACCGCTCTGTGTTCCTATATGATAAATAAAAGAATAATCTGATGCTGATGCACCATTTAACATATACGCATTTTGATTTATATTAAATGAAGGAATTGGGGGAACTGTAGCACATTGCGTAATATTTTGTGGGTTTAAAACTGGCAAATTTGCTTCTGGACAAACAGTTCTAGTAGCTGTAATCGTTGTATTCGTACCATCACATTGCAAATAATCTACTTGTGCAGTGTAATTAGTACAAGCTGTTGGATTAACAGTAATTGGATTAACATTTGTTGTTGAAGGTATAGGTACTCCATTTGCTAACCAAGTAAGAGTTGTATTATTTACCGCATTAGGTCTAAAACGCCATGCTTCATTAGTTGTACTCCAAGTCCCTGAATTTCTTCCAGCGGGAGTATAAGCAATGGTTCCAGCTGAATTTTGAATACCAATAACTCCTAAACCTCCATTCCAACTTGTACAAGAAGTTCTTCTTGTTACTAAAACATCAATCGCATTAGTTGTTTCATACAATATAACCTGTGAAGTTTGCATTCCCATACTTGAATTACAACTAAATAAAGGAAGCTGGTTAAAATTGGCCACAAAAACACGATTAGGAGCAGTACCTGTGATATAGTAATTAACACATTGAACTAACTCATTTCCTGCCGTTACTGGTGGAGTTCTAATATCTGTATCTTGATAAACACCATAAATAGCATTTTTAATTGGGAAAGCTGCATTAGGTATTGTTCCTGAATAACTCCAAGCACAAGCACCTCCTGGAGTTTGAGAACCATCTTGAAAATGTACAACACCGTTAGAACCTACAATCACACTATTATAATTTTGACCAAAAAAACAAAATTTAAAAGGCAATGAAATACTTGCAGACCAATTATCATCTACAGTAAAAGCCGGCAATAAAGTACCTCCTGTGGTTGAGTAAAAAGGAGCATACGGAATTGATGTTACCGTATAATTATTTGTCGTTGTTTTTGTTTGAATGTAATTTGCATTTAATGTAGTAGGATCACCCGGATTACAAACTGGTAAAGGTTCATCAATTGTAATGGATACATTTTGTGCTTTAACAGTTAAAAAACAAATAGTTAAACAAAAAAGTAGAATTTTTTTCATTTTAAAAATAATTTGCCGCAAATTATGGAATTCTATCATAATTTTAAGATTTTTTTAAAATTTATATCGATTATTTTGGTAGTTCATCGATTCATAAATATTTTAGATTAATTAGTATATTTGCAGAGAATAATACGAAAATTTAATTTAATGACTTCAAACGAAGATTTTCAAGAAGAACTTGGAAACAATCATATTGCAACTAGTGCTACAAATCCATTACGTGACGATGCATTTAATTTAACTGATGAACAAAAAATTGAATCTATTAAAAAAGATGTTGAAAGTATCCTTACAACACTTGGAATGGATTTAACAGATGATAGCTTGAGCGGAACTCCTAATCGTGTGGCAAAAATGTTTGTCAAAGAAATTTTTGGTGGTTTAAATCCAAATAAAAAACCAGGATCTTCAACATTTCAAAATCATTACAAGTATAATGAAATGCTTGTAGAAAAAAATATCGTAGTTTACTCTACCTGCGAGCATCATTTATTACCTATTATTGGTAGAGCTCATGTTGCGTATATTTCCAACGGTAGTGTTATTGGTTTATCTAAAATGAATAGAATTGTAGATTATTACGCTAAACGACCACAAGTACAGGAAAGATTAACAATGCAAATAGTTCAAGAATTACAACGTGTATTAGGCACCAAAGATGTTGCATGCGTGATTGATGCAAAACATCTGTGTGTAAACTCAAGAGGAATAAAAGACATTGAAAGCAGCACCGTTACAGCCGAATTTGGAGGCAAGTTCAAAAACGAAGCTACTCGTAAAGAATTCTTAGACTATATAAAACTAGATACTAAATTCTAATTAGCAGATAGTTTAAAAAATTGTATCTTACATAAATTTAACTAATTAAAATCTATAAACTCATAACTTTCTATAAATAGAAAATGGCATTATTTCAATCAAATCAAATAAAAGTATACAATACTCTTTCTGGGGAAAAAGAAGTATTTGAACCTATTCATAATGGCAATGTAGGAATGTATGTTTGTGGTCCCACAGTTTATAGCAACGTACATCTCGGTAATGTTCGTACTTTTATGAGTTTTGATGTGATCTATCGTTATTTATTACATTTAGGCTATAATGTTAGATACGTAAGAAACATTACAGATGCTGGACATTTAACAGATGATGGAAATGTAGAAAACGACCGTTTTGTAAAACAATCACGTTTAGAAAAGTTAGAACCTATGGAAGTGGTACAAAAATACACCGTTTACTTCCACAAGGTGTTAGATCTATTCAACTTCCTCCCTCCAAACATAGAACCTACAGCTACTGGACATATAGTTGAACAAATTGAATTAACACAAAAACTTATAGATATTGGAGTTGCTTATGTAAGCAATGGTTCTGTTTATTTTGACGTGCAAGAATACAACAAACGCGGATTAAACTATGGCGAATTGAGCAATCGAAATATAGATGAATTATTTGCAAACACTAGAGACCTAGACGGGCAAAACGAAAAGAAAAACCCTCAGGATTTTGCGTTATGGAAAGCAGCCTCACCAGCACATATTATGCGTTGGAATTCGCCTTGGGGAGAAGGTTTTCCAGGCTGGCATTTAGAATGTACAGCTATGAGCACAAAATACCTTGGCGAAACTTTTGACATTCATGGTGGTGGTATGGATTTAAAATTTCCACATCACGAATGTGAAATAGCACAAGGAAAAGCTTGCAATGGAAGTTCTCCTGTAAAATATTGGATGCACGCTAATATGCTTACTATGAACGGGCTTCGAATGAGTAAATCTACAGGAAATTATATTTTACCAATGGAACTAATCACTGGAGATAATACTTTTTTCGAAAAAGCATTCAGCCCTAGTATAATTCGTTTTTGTTTCCTTCAAGCGCATTACAGAAGTGAATTAGACATATCAAATGATGCAATGATTGCAAGCGAAAAGGGATACAATCGTTTGATTGAAGCCATAAAAGTAGCCGAAAATATCTCTACAAAAGAAAAATCAACATTAGACATTAATACTTGGGCAAACTCTTGTTACGATGCAATGAATGATGATTTTAACACGCCTATTCTTATTGCTCAATTATTTGAAGGAGCGCGTTATATCAATTTATTAAATGACGGAAAAGAATCTATCACTAAGGAAGATTTAGAAACTCTAAAACTAACAATTAACACTTTCCTTTTTGATATTTTAGGAATTCAAAACGATGCTCAAACTAATAATTCAGAAAAGTTAGAAGGCGTAGTAAATATGCTTATCGAAATGAGAAATGAAGCTAGAGCAAATAAAAATTGGGCTATGTCAGATCAAATACGTGACCAACTTTTAGCTTTAGGTATTCAACTTAAAGATGGTAAAGAAGGCACTAGTTTTACATACTAATCTCAACTCCCTTAAAGGGAGTTTTTTTATACAATGAAAAAAATTTTAATTGCTCCGTTTTTATTTTTGGTAAGATTTTATCAAATCATTATTTCTCCATTATTACCTGCAACTTGTAGATATCAACCAACCTGTTCGCATTATATGGTTGATGCTTTAAAAAAACATGGTTTATTTAAAGGGCTTTATTTAGGAATAAAAAGAATCTTAAGATGTCATCCGTGGGGAGGAAATGGATATGACCCCGTACCATAATCAAAATTTTAAAATTACAAATTTAGATTTGTTGTTTTTTGAATTTTATAATATTACTTTTGACTGAATCGAAAAATTAACTATGACTCACTTCTTGTACATCATTTGGAATCAATCAGACGGGATAAAAATTGGTTCATTCAATCTACATTTTTATAGCTTAATGTTTGTAGTAGCATTCGGATTAGGATGGTATTTAATGAAAAGTATTTTCAATCGTGAAAACGAACCTATAGAAAAATTAGACTCACTTTTTGTATGGATGGTTTTATCCATTCTATTAGGAGCAAGACTAGGGCACGTTTTATTTTACGATTGGAAATATTATAAAAATCACCTATTAGAAATTCTATTACCTTTCCGTTTCGATCCTAAATTCGAATTCACTGGTTTTCAAGGATTAGCAAGTCACGGAGCTGCTATTGCAGTAATTATTGCAATGTATTTTTACAAGACTAAAATAATGAAACGTTCGTACTTATGGATATTAGACAGAGTTGTTATACCTGTTGCCAGCGGTGCTATTTTTGTAAGATTAGGTAATTTTTTTAATTCTGAAATATACGGACCTATAACTTCAAAAGCGCATTTTTATGCAGTAAAATTTGTCCGAGAAGACGAATTTTGGTCAGATAAAAATATTCTAAGTACTACTGGAACACATAGTGAAGAACAAGCTTTCAAAGTTTTACAAACCGACCCAAAATTTGCCCAACTATTTGACAGCATTCCTTTCAGACATCCTGCACAGTTATATGAAGCATTTGGATATATTTTTGTTTTCTTAATTGTTTATCTGATGTATTGGAAAACAAATGCTAGAAATAAAGAAGGATTAATTTTTGGTGCTTTTTTAGTATCCTTATTCAGTGTGCGAATGATTGTTGAGTCTGTAAAAGAAAGCCAAGGCGGTTTTGAAAGCGCACTAGGATTACTTACTACAGGACAATGGCTAAGTATTCCTTTTATAATTTCTGGATTATATTTTATCTGGAATTCTAACAAAGTAAAAGTTTAACAACAAAAAACTCCTGAATAAAATTCAGGAGTTTTTTTTGTTACTTATTCTCTTTCTTAAGCTTTTCAATAATTTTTTGAGCTAATAATTCTCCCCACTTTTTCCCAGCTTCCATTGAATCATTTAACATTTCTGGCATAACCGAAGTAACCTTTTTACCTGTTGGAGATTGGTAAAACTTAATCAAGTTATCTACATCTTCTTCAGTATAATATTTATCATATATTGGAATATATAGCTCTGTTAATCCTTCTGGTTTAACTTCTTTTTTAATCTCAGAAATGAATTCTTCAGCTAAAGGATTTTTATCTTTAATCATATTTATGATATTATCAAAGATTTGATACCCTAATTTATTCGCTCCTGTAACCTCAATTAATTTTAAAATTTTCTCTTTTTTAATTTCCGATTGAGAATAACATAATGAAAAATTAAAAATAACAAACCCTACAAACAATCTTCTTTTCATATAAAATCTATTTAAACTCATCAACTGGAGTGTTATTTTCAACTGGAACTTCTATAGTTTGAGTTGCTTCTGGTTTGGGTTCAGCCACAGCTACTTTAGGGAACTCATATCGTTTTTGAACTACTACCCAATTTATCACACTAAAGAAAGTATTAGCATATTCTCTTTTTTTATGTTGAAATTTCAGGTAATATGCATGTTCCCACATATCAAGGTTAAGAATTGGAATCCCCGTTATTCCTAAATTTTTAATATATGGATTATCATTATTTGATGATGTTACTATTCGTAGTTTACCCGTTTTATCAGAAATTAACCAAGTCCAACCTGAACCTTGCATTTTTAATGAAGCTTCAACAAATTGATTTCTAAATTCCTCAAATGAACCAAAATCTCTATTTATTGATTCTATTAATTCTCCTTCAGGTTCACCACCGGCTTTAGGAGCTAATTCTTCAAAGAAAAAATTGTGATTAAAAACTCCACCTGCGTTAAAACGTAAATCAGTATCAGAAAGTTTAATTGCTTTTAATAATGGAATCAGTTCAACTACTTGATACTTTCCTGCATCCATAACTTTATTTAAAGTATTCACATACATTAAATGATGTTTCGAATAATGAAACTCCATAGTTAACGCATCAAAATCAGGCTCAAGGCTTTGGTATTCAAACCCTAGTTCAGGAATAGTATATGCTCCTTCTATAGCTTTAACATCAGAAGGCTTGCCTTTTTCTTGTTTTGGCGCTACAATAGGAGTAGCTGGCACATCTACAACTTCTACAAGAGTATCTTTTTTACATGAAATTGTCAAAAAAAGAAATCCAGATAATACTATAAGTTTTTTCATTTTATTTCGATAAAATTTCATTTACGAGATCAATATAATTCTGTTTTGCCTCATCTTCAGACAAATGACTAACTTGCATCCAAGCATTCAACTTAAAAGCATCCCTAACATCTAAATTAGCATAATTCAAACTACCGGCCGCACCAAAACTTGCTTGCTTGTAATATGCATAAAGCATTAGCATTACATCTTGTGGTAATGAATCCTGAGACATATTTGATACTACATCAAATGCTTCTTTGAACTTTATATCTAGTTCTGATAATGACATAAAAATTATACAGTTGCTATAATAGTTTTATTCCCTAACGCTATATCTTGCAATTTCACATCAACTTTAGTACCAAGTGGTAAATACAAATCTACTCTTGAACCAAACTTTATAAATCCTGCATCTTCCCCTTGTATTGCAGCATCACCTTCTTTAGCATAATTAACGATACGTTTCGCTAAAGCTCCAGCAATTTGACGATACATTACTTCTCCAAAAATAGGATTTTCAATAACTACAGTTGTTCTCTCATTTTCGGTACTTGCTTTAGGATGCCACGCAACTAAATATTTACCTGGATGATATTTGCTATACTTTACCTTTCCTGACAAACCATAACGTGTAACATGCACATTGATGGGAGACATAAAAATAGAAACCATCAATCTCTTATCCTTGAAATATTCTTCTTCGAAAACTTCTTCAATTACAACCACTTTACCATCTACAGGAGCTAAAATACTATTATTTACAGGCTTTATACTTCTGTTTGGATTTCTAAAAAACTGCAAAACCATTACAAAAAAGAACAAAGCTAATAATTGAATTGCTTTTTGTAACCAATAAACATCTATTAACTTATCCGCAGTAATCACAATAACTACAAAAAACAAAGATGAAATGGCAATAATTTTGGTTCCTTCTTTATGAAACATACTCTAAAATTTTAAAAAATAAATATACAAATGGAATTACAAATATAACACTATCTAATCTATCATAAATACCTCCATGACCAGGCATTATATTTCCGCTATCTTTTACTCCAGCTATGCGCTTAAACTTTGACTGAACTAAATCACCAATTGTCCCAAAAAAACCAACAATTAACGCAACAATAACCCATTGATATACAGATAATGTTTTTTCTAAAAACATACTAATTAGAACACCTGATATAAGTGCAAATAATAAACCTCCTATAAAACCTTCTATTGTTTTTTTAGGTGATATTTTTTCAAATAATTTATTTTTCCCTAATGACTTCCCTACTAAGTATGCAAATGAATCATTAGTCCAAATTATAATAAATATTCCTATCAAAAAAAAAGGATAATAAATACTCTCTGTTCCTTTTTGAATACAAACAATTTTTGTCAACAAAACGAATGGCAAAACAATATAACCAATCAATTTCACCCATTTATCTAAAGAAAAAACCAAACATTTGCTATTTCCTGAAAATAACCAAGATATTAATTGCAAACAAACAAAAACTGACATTAAAAGCAAACCTAAATCTGAAGAGGATTGATTTTTAGAAAAATAACCAAAAACAAGAAACAAACTTATGGCTACCAAAATAGCAGGAAGCTTTGAAAGTCCAATCAAAACTGTAAATTCCCTAACTGTTTGAACTAAAAAAAGCCCAAATATCAAGAAAAAAGTTTCTCTTGAATGTAAAGTAGAAAATATTAAAAGGAACACATAAACAGCTCCTGATAATGAACGTACTAAGGTTTCATTCATTTTATAAATCTTCTAAAAGTAGTAGGTAAAGATTTTTTTGTGAACTTCCGTAATGAAGAAAGTCTTCTTCCTTACCTTTCTCAAAATACTTTATTGTTGTAATATTTGTTGGATAATCTGTAGTGTATCTTTTTTTAATTTCTCTAAGTCCGTCACTTTTTGTTAATACTATCTGACTAGTAGCAGCAACAACTACAATATTTACAGGCAAATCATGTGGTTTATTTTGTCTAATCTGATTTGATGAAAACATTACAGATCCCTCTTCAGCAATTAAACTTTCGCAAGTGGTAAGCAAAAACTTAGGAGAAGTTACTCCTTTATAAACAATATTATTATCCTCCAGCATTTGAAACAATCGTTGCTCTACACACAATGCTTCAGATTCAAACCAATCATTTTCTTCTAATATATTCTCAAATTGTTCATTTAGTTCTGCAGTGTTTTCACAGTACAAAAACTTACCACCATTTTTCTTAAAATTATGAGTAAAACATTCATCTACTGGCAATTGAGAATTTAAATCTTGGTAAGAATTAAAATCATTATCTTTTGCTTCACCTGAAGCATCACTACTGCTATTGCCAAATATCTTTTTAAAAATACTCATACACTATATCAAATACGGGTAAAATGCTTTATATACCAAAGATAAAAAAAACTCAACCTATTTTTATGATTAGATTGAGTTTTTTAAACTTTTTATTAACGAAGTTTTAAACAATTTCTTCTGCTAAGTACTTGTCAAATGGACGTTTTCCGAAAATTGTTTCCAAATCATCTTTAAAAATAACTTCTTTTTCGATAAGAATATTCGCTAACTGTTCTAATTTCTCCTTATTATCTTTAAGAATTTGAATAGCACGTTGATATTGTTTTTCTATAATTGCTGAAATTTCTTTATCGATGGTTTGCGCGGTATCTTCAGAATATGGCTTAGAGAAATTATAATCTGTCTGCCCTGATGAATCATAATAAGTAACATTACCAAGTTTATCATTTAAACCATAAATAGTAACCATAGCTCGAGCTTGCTTAGTGACTTTCTCCAAATCACTCAAAGCACCTGTAGAAATATTATCAAAAACTACTTTCTCTGCAGCACGTCCTCCCATTGTAGCACACATTTCATCTAACATTTGATTTGGACGAACAATTTGACGTTCTTCAGGCAAATACCAAGCTGCTCCTAAACTTTGTCCACGAGGAACAATCGTTACTTTAACCAATGGTGCCGCATGCTCTAACATCCAACTCACAGTAGCGTGACCAGCTTCGTGTATAGCAATAGCTCTTTTCTCTTCAGGAGTTATTATTTTATTTTTCTTCTCAAGTCCTCCAACAATTCTATCAACTGCATCAAGAAAATCTTGTTTATCTACGGCTGTCTTATTATTACGAGCTGCAATTAAAGCTGCTTCATTACAAACATTAGCAATATCTGCTCCCGAAAAACCTGGTGTTTGTTTTGCTAAAAAGTCAGTATCAAGACCTTCTACTTTTTTCAAAGGCTTTAAGTGCACTTCAAAAATTTCTTTACGCTCACGAATATCTGGCAAATCAACATAAATTTGACGATCAAAGCGACCTGCACGCATCAAAGCCTTATCTAAAACATCTGCACGGTTTGTCGCTGCTAGAACTATAACACTAGTATCAGTACCAAAACCATCCATTTCTGTCAAAAGTTGATTTAAAGTGTTTTCGCGTTCATCATTAGAACCTGAAAAATTATTTTTCCCACGGGCTCTACCTACAGCATCTATTTCATCAATAAAGATAATTGCTGGTGATTTTTCTTTGGCTTGTTTAAATAAATCACGAACACGTGAAGCTCCTACTCCAACAAACATTTCAACAAAATCAGAACCTGACAAAGAGAAAAATGGCACTTTAGCTTCACCGGCAACTGCTTTTGCTAACAAAGTCTTACCTGTACCTGGAGGTCCAACTAACAAAGCTCCTTTAGGGATTTTCCCACCTAAATCCGTATATTTTTGTGGATTTTTAAGAAACTCAACTATTTCTTGTATTTCTTCTTTAGCTCCTTCTAAACCAGCTACATCTTTAAAAGTAGTTTTAACATCATTTTTTTCATCAAAAAGTCTTGCTTTAGACTTTCCAATACTAAAAATTTGTCCGCCACCACCTGAACCACCACCAGACATACGACGCATCATAAAAATCCAAAAAGCAATTAACAAGATAATAGGTAAAAAGCCTCCAATGATCTCATACCAATCACCTGAAGTCTTGTAATCATAATCCGAGATTTTCTTTTCTGTCATAGCCTTTTTAAGATCTTTAGCAAAATCCTCATCTTTAGGGCTAATTTCAAAAATATAATGTGGACCAGCATTTGAATTACCAAAAACGTCTTTGGCTATTTTCTCGTGTGCTTTATCCTTTAAAGCTTCTGCTTTAAGAAAAACCTCAACTTGCTTGTCGTTACTAACTTCAACTTTATCAACCTGTCCATTTTGCAACAAAGCATAAAACTTTGAAATGGTAGTTTTTTTAGGTTGACTCCAACGAGATTGATTAGAAACCCACATTGCAAGAAAAATGGTAATAACAGCACCGTATATCCACCATGGGTTAAACTTAAAATTATTTTGTTTTGGTGTTTCTGACATAGAAATTATTTTTAATATTTATTTTCAATAGATGTGATTTTAGCATCACCCCAAAGACTTTCAATGTTATAATATTCACGAATATGTTTTTGAAAAACATGTACAACGATATGAACATAATCCATCAAAACCCATTCGGCATTATCTGTTCCTTCAACGTGCCAAGGTTTTTCTTTGAGTTCTTTTGAAACTACTTTCTGAATTGAATTTACAATTGCATTTACTTGTGTATTTGAAGTACCATTACAAACTACAAAATAATCACAAACTGTATTTTCTAATTCTCTTAAATCTAGAATATCTATATCATTACCTTTTACATCTTCAATCCCTTTGATGATATTTGCAAGTAAAATATCATTTCCAACTTCTTTTTTCGTCATTTATTCCTTAATGTATTATTTTGCGCAAAGTTATTGTTTTTTGTCTTTATTTTGAAGATAAAAATACGATACTTCTTTACATAGTTTCAAATTATAATTTTATGAAAATTATCAAACTCAGTGCCATAGATTCTACTAATGATTTCTTAAAAAAATTAATATCAAGTCAAGAAGTAGAAAATCTGACTATTATAACCGCAAAAAAGCAAACAAATGGTCGTGGACAAATGGGGGCATCTTGGGACACCGAAGAAGATAAAAACCTAATTACCAGCATACTTATAAAAGAATTAATTAACAACACCCAAAAACTTTTCGAGTTAAATATTGCTATAGCAATTTCTATCATCGAAGCTTTAAAAAAAATAGATATTCCTGACTTAAGCATAAAATGGCCTAACGACATTATGTCAGGAAACAAGAAAATTGCTGGCATACTGATTGAAAACAGCATCAAAGAGAATGACATACTATCTATAATAGGAATAGGACTGAATGTTAATCAAACAAATTTTGAAAATTTACCAAAAGCTTCCTCTTTAAAAGTTATTACAGGAAATGAATTTGATCTAGAAGATATTTTGATAAAAATTATTGAAAGAATTAAGGATAATATTGAAAATATTCGCTCCAACAATTCATTAGAACTTTGGGAAAAATATCATTATCTTCTTTTTAAAATTGGAAAACCAATCGTCTTTGAGAATGAAAATCAAGGAAAATTTATGGGTATAATAAAAAAAGTAAACAAAAATGGATTACTTGAAGTACAATTAGAAGATGACAGTATTCAAACTTATGGTATCAAAGAAATAACAATGATATACTAAAAACCTTTACAATAAAAAAGGCTACCTCTATTTTGAGATAGCCTTTAATACATTTTCTATAAAATTGACTACAACTTTATCATATTGTGTGCTAGAGTCTCAATAAATTTAGAAATCGGACCTTTTATCATCATAGCCATCATAGCATTAAATTCACCCTCAAAAAACAACTGAATATCTGTCGAGTCGGCAGAAACCTCAATGATGTTTGCTGTTAAAGTAAAAGGTAATTTACTTGAGGCAGCTCCTAAAACTATCTTAGAGTTTGGCACTGCATCTTTTTTTACTAATTTAATTTCAGGCATCCCTTTTAATCCAAACTCAAAGCAATTTTCATCAATAACTTCAAATTTAGCTATATTCTCAGGCATTAATTTTTTAAAATTTTTAACCTGAGACAACTCATTAAACATATATTCTGCAGATTTAGCAACAGTTACTTTAGGACTTTCTAAATTCATAATTTTCTCTACTTTTTATAAATATTTAAATTTCTACAGACCATTCAGCTGGATTTTTTCTCCAATCTTTTAATAAATCTTGTTCATTTTCAGTTATATATTCTTTAGTAACTGCTAAATCAAGTAAGTTTTCGTAATCGCTCAGAGTAAACAAATCTACTTTTGCTTCTTTAAAATTTTCTTCTGCCACTGGGAAACCATATGTAAAAATAGCTGCCATACCTTTTACGTTAGCACCTTCATTACGTAATGCTTCAACTGCAAGTAAACTACTTTTGCCTGTACTAATCAAATCTTCTACAACAACAACATTTTGTCCTTTTTGTAAAAAACCTTCTACTTGATTCATACGACCATGTTTTTTTGGTTCAGGTCGAACATACACAAATGGAAGTCCTAATTCTTGAGCCACTAATACTCCTGCTCCAATTGCTCCAGTAGCAACTCCTGCAATAACATCTGGCTTACCAAACTGCTTCTCAATATTTTTTGAAAATTCATCTCGAATAAAATTTCGAATCGCCGGAAATGAAAGTATAACCCTGTTATCGCAATAAATTGGAGATTTCCAACCTGATGCCCATGTAAAAGGATTTTTAGAATTCAATTTAATTGCATTTATTTGTAAAAGCAATTCGGCTGTTTTTATAGCTGTATCTTTATTAAAAATCATACTGCAAATGTATAAAGTTTTTGTAAACGACAAGCCTCTTTTCTTGACAAATCAATTTGTCAAAGAAACTGATTTTAAGTTTTTTTTATTAGAGAGCATTGATATCGAACAACTTATAATCAACTATTTTCAAAACAAAATTCAAAAAGCTTATCTATATCATCCTGATGAAAAAGAGCTTTTAAACACTCTAAAATCAAAAATTCCTGTAAACAAAGCTGGAGGAGGGCTTGTTTATAATAAAAAAGGAGAAGTTTTATTCATACTTAGAGGTGGAAAATGGGATTTACCTAAAGGTAGAATGGATAAAAATGAAGAAATTGAAAAAACTGCAATGCGAGAAGTAGAGGAGGAAACTGGAGTAAATAATCTTTCTATTACAAATAAATTACAAAAAACGTATCATATTTTTCGTCGTAATGGTAAATACAAACTCAAAATTACCCAATGGTTCGAAATGCACACAGATTTTGAAGGTGAACTTATTGGACAAATTGAAGAAGGAATCGAAAAAGTCGCTTGGCTAAATCCAAGTGAAATTGAAGAAGCTTTAAAAAATTCTTACGAAAATATTAAACTACTTTTTGAAGAAGAAAAGAAGTTACAAGAATAACCAAAAGTCAGTTTAAAAATTTGTCTTAAATTTGCCTTTTAAAATAACACATATTATATGTTAATTATTGGTATTGCTGGCGGTACAGGCTCTGGAAAAACAACTGTTGTTCATCAAATTATGAACGAATTACCTCAAACTGAGGTTGGAATTATCTCTCAAGATTCATATTATAAACAAACTAATGATTTGAGTTATGAAGAACGTTCAAAAATAAATTTTGATCATCCTCGCGCTATCGATTTTGAGTTAATAGTTGAACATCTGAAAGATTTAAAAGCAGGAAAGGCCATAGACCAACCTGTTTATTCCTTCGTACAACACAACCGTACTGGTGATACTATACATACTTTACCAAGAAAAGTAATGATTGTTGAAGGAATTTTGATTCTTACTAATCCTGACCTTCGAGATATGTTTGATATAAAAATATTTGTCCACGCAGATTCTGATGAACGATTAATCCGAAGACTAAAACGTGACATTGCAGAACGAGGACGCGATATGGAAGAGGTTTTAAATCGTTATCAAACCACTTTAAAACCTATGCACGAACAATTTATCGAACCTACAAAAGCTTTTGCAGACATTATTATTCCTAATGACAAATATAATACTGTGGCTATTGATGTAGTTCGAGCGGTAATTAACCAACGAATTTCATAATTATTTTTTACTTTTAAAAAATATAATTGATTGTATGAAATCACCGCTAACAACGAGTTTGTTGCAAACAAACACCAATGATTAAAAAGGTGATAACATATGTTACCTTGAACAAATAAATTTTAAAAATATGAAAAACCCTTTTCAGAATTTAGCAAACGGAAAATCTATCTTTTCATTTTTGGGAAATAGGTATTTTCTTGTAACTGCTTTTTTTATGATTTGGTTGTTATTCATAGATAATTATTCTTATCTTGACCATAGAGAATTAAATAAAGAAATAGACGAATTAGAAGATAACAAAATCTATTATCAACAAGAAATTGCAAAGGATAAACAAAGTATTCAAAAACTTAAAAATCCTGGTGAAATTGAAAAATTTGCACGCGAAAAATATTATATGAAACGCGATAGCGAAGACATTTACATCGTAGAATTTGAAGGTGACACCATAGAAAAATAACAAAAAAACAAAACACAAATAACAAATGACGAATAAGTTATTTAATGAATTTGAAGCAGTTACTTCTAAACAATGGAAGCAACAAATTCAATATGAACTAAAAGGTGCTGATTATAACGAAACACTTGTTTGGGAAAGTCCTGAAGGAATCAAAGTTAAACCTTTTTATCATACTGATGAAACTATAGTTCCTTATGAACAAAATTCGGCTAAAAACGCTTTCAAAATAGTACAAAATATTTTTGTACACGATGCTGAAAAATCCAACAAACGTGCTTTAGAAACTCTAAATAGAGGCGCTGAAAGCATCAGATTTACTATTGAAAACGAATCGATAAATATTGAAAGTTTATTACATTCAATTCCTTTAGATATTACGATTTACATCAAACCGCTTTTTTTAAATTCCGATTTCATAAAAAAAGTACAAACAATTCGTTCTTCAGTCATTCTTGAAATTGACCCCATTGGACAATTAGCAAAAGATGGAAATTGGTTTACAAATCTTGAAACTGATTTTAAATTTTTAAATGAAGTCAAAAGCAGTTTAAGTATCAACTCTGAAACATATCAAAACGCTGGAGCTAATATTGTTCAGCAATTAACCTATACAATAGCTCACGTAAATGAATACTTCAATAGAATTCAAAATATTAATTCTACAATAACAATAAATGTTGCAATAGGTAGCAATTACTTCTTCGAAATTGCTAAACTTCGCGCTTTACGATTATTATTCAACACTTTAGCAAAAGAATACAATCATACCTTTGACTGTCATATTATAGCAACTCCTACAAAACGCAACAAAACTTTGTATGATTACAATGTAAATATGCTACGCACCACAACCGAGTGTATGAGTGCTATTTTAGGTGGTGCAGATGGAGTTGCGAATTTAGCCTATGACGCCATTTATCATAAAGATAACGAATTTGGAGATCGTATTTCAAGAAACCAATTATTAGTTTTAAAACACGAAAGTTACTTTGATAAAGTAAACAATCCATCTGATGGTTCTTATTATATTGAAGAATTAACACAACAATTAGCAGATAAGGCGTTATCTCTTTTTAAAGATATTGAAAATGGTGGCGGGTTTATCACTCAACTCATAGAAGGCACTATCCAACGAAAAATTAAAGAAAGTGCTGACAAAGAGCAGGAATTATTTGATAGTGGAAAAGAAATTTTATTAGGAACCAATAAATATCCAAATAAAAATGATTTTATGAAGAATGATTTAGAATTATTCCCATTCGTAAAACAAAATCCAAGAAAAACACTAATTACTCCAATAATCGAAAGACGATTAGCCGAAAAATTAGAACAAGAACGTTTAGCAACCGAACAATAAACAGTATAACTATGAAAAATCTATTTTTAACTATTTTTTTACTAGCTTCAACACTATTTTTTGCACAATCTAAAAAAATGGAAGCTACAAATAATCAAACTGGCAAAAGTGTAATTTTTGAAGAAGGAATGCGCGTAAAAGTTATCACGCTAAATCGTCAAAAATATGTAGGTGCTATCTCCTTTAAAGATGCGGATACATTTACAGTTGACGGTAATGAAGTGAAACTAGCAAATTTGAGCAGCATTAAATATTTTCCTAAAGGCGATAAAAAAGCTAAGAAAATCCTTTTTGGAATAGGAGGCGGACTTATCGTTAGTTCAGGAGTAGCAGGGTTAGCTAAGAGCGGTTCTGCTTTTGCATTATTTACAGGTGGTTTAGGAACTGCCGTTGTAGGAGCATTAGTAGATAATAAAAATAAAAATTTAGTTTATCGTAATTACACTTATAAAATTATAGAGTAATGGAAGCTATAAGACAAACACTAAAAGTTGAAAATCATACCATTAATATTGTTTTACCAGATGATTTTATGGCAGATGAAGTAGATGTAATTATTCTTCCTGCTGAAAAAAAAGAATATGCAATTCCGCAATGGCAAATAGATCAAGTAAGGGAACGTACAGAAAATTATTTAAAAAATCCAAAAAATGCTACTGACATTGATGATTTTTTAAAAGAAATTGAAGATGAATTATAAGATTATAATTCTAAACGAAACTAAGAATGATTTTAAACAATCCTATTTATGGTATAATGATATTAATCCAAAATTAGCTTATAGATTTAAAAATTCATTTAAACAAAGTATAGATGTTTTAAAGAAAAATCCATTACATTTTCAAATTCGATATGATGATGTAAGAGTAATTGTACTAACAACATTTCCTTACTTAATACATTATAGCATATATAAAAACACAATCATTATAAAAGCCATATACCATTCATCAAGAAATAGTGAATTAGGTATCTTTTAAATAATAATTAAAGAATGAGAAAAAACATTCAAAATATTAAATTAGAAGTTAGAAGTCAGAAGTTAGAAAACACATCCAACTTCCAACTTCCAACTTCCAACCATTTCACCACTGCTGAAGGCATCGAAGTAAAATCAAATTACTCAAAATCAGATATCGAAGGTCTAGAACACCTAGAGTTTGGAGCTGGTTTTGCGCCCAACTTACGTGGGCCTTATGCCACTATGTATGTGCGTCGCCCGTGGACCATTCGTCAATATGCGGGTTTCTCTACTGCCGAAGAAAGTAATGCTTTTTACCGTCGTAATTTAGCAGCAGGACAAAAAGGTTTATCTGTTGCGTTCGACTTGGCTACGCACCGTGGTTATGATTCTGATCACGAACGTGTAGTAGGTGACGTAGGAAAAGCAGGTGTAGCCATCGATTCAGTGGAAGATATGAAAATACTTTTCGACCAAATTCCACTTGGTGAAATGTCGGTTTCTATGACAATGAATGGTGCTGTATTGCCTATTATGGCCTTTTATATAGTAGCTGCCGAAGAACAAGGCGTAGCTCCTAATTTACTTTCAGGAACGATTCAAAATGATATCCTAAAAGAATTTATGGTGCGTAATACCTATATTTACCCACCTACTCCATCGATGAAAATCATTGCCGATATTTTTAACTATACTAGTAAAAATATGCCAAAGTTTAACTCGATTTCTATTTCGGGGTATCATATGCAAGAAGCGGGTGCTACAGCAGATATTGAACTAGCTTATACCCTAGCCGATGGTTTGGAATATATTCGTACAGGTTTAGCAGCGGGAATGAATATTGATGAGTTTGCTCCTCGCCTTTCGTTTTTCTGGGCGATAGGAATGAATCACTTTATGGAAATTGCTAAAATGCGTGCAGGTCGTATGCTTTGGGCAAAACTCCTAAAGCAATTTGATCCAAAAGATGAAAAATCACTTGCTTTACGTACGCACTGTCAAACATCAGGTTGGAGTTTAACCGAACAAGATCCATTTAATAATGTTGCACGTACTGCTATTGAAGCAGCTGCGGCTGCCTTTGGCGGAACTCAATCGTTACATACCAACGCCTTAGACGAAGCCATCGCGTTACCAACCGACTTCTCAGCGCGTATCGCTCGTAATACTCAGATTTATTTACAAGAAGAAACTAAAATTTGTAAAACGGTCGATCCTTGGGCAGGAAGTTATTATGTAGAAAGTTTAACCGCTGAAATTGCCGAAAAAGCATGGGCATTAATCCAAGAAGTAGAAGAACTAGGGGGAATGACCAAAGCCATAGAAGCGGGAATCCCTAAACTTCGCATTGAAGAAGCGGCAGCTCGTAAACAAGCCCGTATTGATAGCGGACAAGATATTATTGTTGGCGTAAACAAATACCGTTTAGAAAAAGAAGATCCGTTACATATCCTTGAAGTAGATAACCAAACCGTTCGTAAACAACAAATTGAACGTTTGGATCAAATTAAAGCGACCCGTGATGTTGTAAAAGTAGCTGACTGTTTAGCCAAACTAACCGAATGTGCTAAAACAGGAAACGGCAACTTATTAGATTTAGCCGTAAATGCGGCACGTAACCGAGCGACTTTAGGAGAAATAAGTGATGCCTTAGAAAGCATTTTTGGAAGATACAAAGCACAAATTAGAAGTTTTAGTGGAGTGTATAGTAAAGAAATAAAAAATGACGAAAGCTTTGAAAAAGCCCGTCAGTTAGCCGATGAATTTGCTAAAAAAGAAGGTCGTCGTCCTCGTATTATGATTGCCAAAATGGGGCAAGACGGACACGATCGTGGTGCTAAAGTTGTAGCCACTGGCTACGCCGATGTAGGTTTTGACGTGGACATTGGGCCATTATTCCAAACCCCGCAAGAAGCAGCTAAACAAGCGGTAGAAAATGACGTACATATTTTAGGGGTTTCTTCTTTAGCAGCGGGGCACAAAACATTGGTACCTCAGGTAATTGAAGAATTAAAAAAATATGGTCGTGAGGATATTATGGTAATTGTTGGCGGTGTAATTCCTGCACAAGATTATCAATATTTATTTGATGCTGGTGCAGTTGCCGTTTTTGGTCCTGGAACTAAGATTAGCGATGCAGCGATTACGATTTTACAGGTTTTGATAGCGGAATAACTTTTATCACACTTGACAGGTTTTAAAAACCTGTCAAGTGTAGATTATTCACCTAGAAAGCTCATCTAGCTTTTTCTTCTCCTCTTGCGTTAAGCTTTGGATTCCTTTCTTACTAATTTTATCGAGTAAATTATCTAATTCCTTTTGTTTGTTTACTTTATTCTCATTGTATTTATGATCAATAGTATAATGCTGTTTTTTATCTGTTTTAAAATAATAACTATCGATTAACATAATCTCAGGTTTATTTATTATCAGATAAATAAATACGAGAGTAGGTAACAAAACCAGTAAAATAGTAAGATAATTTGCTAAAAAAGCAGATGGAACCAAAACCAAAGCAACCAACATTCCTACCAAAGCTCCACCCAAATGCGCTTCGTGTCCTATATTATCTCGATTTGACTTTATACCATAAATAGTATATAAAATATAAAGCGGACCATAAATATAACTAGGAATTGAAAAATTTAAACCGAAAAAACCAATTCCAAGTCCTGGATATAAGGCTATGCACGCAAAAATAATCCCACTTATAGCTCCAGAAGCTCCAACAGCGCTATAATCTCCGTGATTCTTATGAATATAAAGTGCAAATAAATTCCCTCCTATAAGACTTACTAAATAGAGCAATAGAAAATATAGCCATCCCAATTGAATTTCTAAAATCCCACTAAATGCATACAAACTCATCATATTAAAAATAAGATGTATCCAACTCACGTGAAGAAATCCAGAAGAAATAAGTCTTATGTAATCCTTTCTAATTAAAATACTATCAATCTCAAACTTATACCCATCCATAAAAAGAGTATTGGTAAAACCTTTGTATGAAATAATACAATTTAACGTGATTAAAACTATTCCTATCATTCCAATGTCCATATTATATTATTATGATTTTAATAAGTTAGGGAATAATGCAAATATAATTTAAACTCCTATAATTTGGCATATGGAACACGGTATTCGCATTTAAAAAATAACCACAGATTCACAGATTAAAATAACCTGTAAAATATTAATTTATAATATTTATTTCCGCAAAGCGGATAATTTAAAAATTAATTTACTCGAAAAATGATTCTAAAATCTGTGAATCTGCGGTTATTTCTTCAATTTTTTTTAAAAGCGAATGCCCTGCATATGGAATTAATGGTGTATCTATAACAGAAAAAATTAAACTTCCTCTAAGATGAAAAAAAACTTTCCCTCTTCCCAACCTTTTATTCAAAAAAATCCTCTATACTTATAATGACATTTTATTGAATTAGTTATGTTAAAAAAATCATTCCTCTTCGTCCTATTCATCAGCCTTTACAGTTGGGCGCAAAATCCGCAGATGACGGTAAAAGACAAAGATTCTTCGTTGGTTCGACTTAGCCAACTTAAAGTGCAGGTAAAAATTGTGGGCAATATCGCTTACACCACTACCGAAATGCACTTTTTTAATGCTTCTACCCGACAAATGGAAGCCGATTTACTTTTCCCACTTCCGGAAGGAGTTTCGGTGTCGCGCTATGCCATCGATATTAACGGAAAAATACGTGAAGCGGTACCTGTGAATAAAAACAAAGGAAAACAAGTTTTTGAAGCCATCGAACATCGTAGAGTCGATCCTGGATTGCTTGAAAAAGTAGAAGGCAATAACTTCAAAACTCGAATTTTCCCTTTGTTACCTAATAACGAACGCATCGTCATTATAGGCTACGAACAAGAATTGAGTATGCTAGACAAAACCTATTTGGGCTACCAAATGATGAGTTCGTATAACAAAGCCATTGATACTTTTGAACTCAATGTGAGTGTAGTAGGCAGCGATGCCCAACCCAAAATCTCCAATGATGGCAAAGAAATCACCATCGAAAAGTTAGGCACTACGTACCAAGCCTCTATCCAACAAAAGAACTATATCCCTAAAGACAAACTATTGGTTAAAATCCCTGTTACCTCTTCCATTCCATCGGTAGTGACGCAGGAAAAGGACAACCAATATTATTTTTATGCTACGATGCATCTCGACGGAGCTAAAAAAGCTAAAACTTTACCTAAATCTATCGGACTTATTTGGGATGTCTCACTAAGCAGTTACAAACGTGATAGTAAAAAAGAACTGGAACTATTGGATTTGTATTTCAAAAAAATGCCTTCGGTAGCGGTAAGTTTGTACTTGGCTGGATTTCATTTTGAAAAAAAAGCCGATTATGTGGTTTCCAATGGCGATTGGGCGGAGTTACGTAAGACTTTAGAAGCCATTACTTATGACGGCGGAACGAACTATGCCAAAATCGAAATCCCTAAAAAAGACGAAATCCTTTTCTTTACAGATGGTTTATCGACTTTGAGCGATGCCACACTTCCCGAAACCAAACAACCACTTTATACCATCACCTCATCGGTAACGGCTAATTATGCCTTTTTAAATTACCAAGCCATAAAAACGGGTGGTGCTTTTTTGAACCTCAACACGTTAAAAACCGAAGATGCGCTGACTTTGTTAACCCATAGAAATTTCCTTTTCTATGGTATTAAAAATAACAATACTGTAGTAGAAACATATCCTATGGAAGGTACACCTGTAACACCTAATTTTAGTGTGGCAGGTATTTCGTTGTTACCTACAAATCAGGTTACCTTGTTATTTGGTTATGATGCCGAACATCTTACAGAACAAACCCTGACTATTTCGAGTAATAAGGAAACGAGTTCCGACCTCAATATCGAAAAATTATGGGCACAAAAAAAGATTGCCAATCTAGAAATTCAGTACAATAAAAACGCTGAAGAAATTGAAACACTAGGTAAAAAGTTTGGCATTATCACACCTAACACCTCTTTGATTGTACTCGAAACGGTAAACGATTACATTTTATATGACATTGTCCCTCCAGCCGAATTACGAGAGGAATTTGATAAAATCAAAAAAACACAATTGGCAAACAACGATGCCAAAACCAAAAACAATTGGGAGAATATCGAAGGCTATCATAACGAACTAGAAAGCTGGTGGAAAAAGAATATAAAGTTTGTAAAGAAAACACCTCCACCTACCCCAAAAGGTAAAAAGAAAGGCACTTACAGAACTATGGCTCGTAGAGATCGAATGTCTGATAGAAATGCAGCAGTTACTATTGATCAACCTACTGGAGACATTGATAAAATGGAAGTAAAAGAAGAATCAATGACTGCAAATGAAAGCCAAGTTGATAGAGCAAAAGCTAATTTAGTTATTAGTAAAAATGAAAGTGAGAGAAATATTGTAAACGCACTTCAAGGAAGAACTCCAGGAATAAGTTTAAATCAAAAAACTAATACAGATACGGATGGAAATTCTACTACTTGGTCAAATACCAATTCCATCAAAACCAACTCTTGGAATCCAGATCGTATTTATTTAAAAGCCTTAGAAAAAGTAACTCCCGCCGAAAAATATGCTTTATATCTTAAATTACGGGAAGCCAATCAAGCCAATCCGAGTTATTATTTTGATGTAGCAACTCATTTATACAACACTGGTGATACCGAAAAAGCGTTATTGATACTAAGCAATATCGCCGAGTTGGATTTAGAAAATCACCAATTGTACAAATCGTTATTGTTCGTATTACGCCAGTGGGGTGCCAACGAACTAGCCTTGCACGTGGCTAAGAAAATTGCTGTGTGGAGAGCGCACGAACCACAATCCTACCGAGATTTAGCCTTAACTCTTGAAGACAATAAACAATACCAAGAGGCTTACGACACTTTACTTAAATCTCTTGAAACCAATTACTATGGCGAAATGAGTGGTGTATATCAAGGCATTGAAGATATTATCCTGATGGATATTGACCGTTTAGCAGCGACCCACAAAATCAATACTGGTAAACTCGACAAAAAATATGTCGATGCTAAACCTGTGGATTTACGAATTATTTTGAATTGGAATCAAATGGATACTGATATTGATTTACATATCATTGAACCAACAAATGAAGAATGCTACTACGCTCATAAAGACACCGAAATAGGCGCTCGTTTTTCAAAAGATTTCACACAAGGCTATGGTCCCGAGCAGTATTTATTACGCAATGCGATTAAAGGAAAATACCAAATCAAAACCAATTATTATGGAGAGACCAAACTCACCGAAACAGGCCCAGCCACCGTTTTAGTAGAAATTTATATAAAAGACAAAACTGGTAAAATAGTTCGCAAACTACAAACCATCCAACTAGGCAAAGTAAAAGAAAACCAAAACCTAGCCGAAATCACCATCGAGTAATCGTATAACTAATTCTTTGTATAGAAGGATTTTTTCTTGCAAGAAACACCAGTGTAAGCTGGTGTTTTTTTATGCTTAAAACTTGTTAACAAGTCAAATTCAAATGCGGTCAATTGTAAGCGGGTCAATTGTAAGCATCCTAATAATTTTAAAAAATGAATATTAAAGAAAAATTTGGTCAAAAAGTAAAGCTTCTAAGAGAAGAAAAAAACATTTCTATTGAGCATTTAGCCAATATTTCTAATGTGGATAGAAATTATATCTCTGACATTGAAAAAGGCAAGAGAAACCTTTCTATTGAGATAATGGAAAAAATAATAATTGCCTTAGGGACTGATTTCAATGCTTTTTTTGACGATAAAACTTTTAGGAAATGAAAAAATTAGAAGAAAATCTTATTGAATTGAAAGACACGTTTGACTCTTTAGAATTCAACAAAAAAGACAAGAAAATTGAGATGGCAATAAATAATCTAGAAAAAGAATTAAAAAACTTTAGAGAAATAGAAATTTACAGAGAAGATTTCACTGATATAAGTTGGTCTTATATCACTAAAAACAAAGAGTTAAGTTCTGTAACAGCCTATTTAAACATTGTAGAAAATAATGAATTATAAAAAAAATTTTGAAAATTGGCTAACTAAAAACAGTAAAACAGATTCAAATAAAATTGGAAGTTATTTAAAAGCTATAGAATTATTAGAAAAACCTTTTAAACAAAAAAAATTAATCGACAAATCAATTT
>JASGCW010000057.1 GCA_030053945.1 Limnohabitans sp. | reverse complement strand
AGTGTAACTTATTATGTAAGTCAAACCGTTTCAGGATGTGAGAGTCCACGAGCAGTAATAGTTGTTAAAGTAAATCCATTACCAGTTGTTAAATTAGATGATGGATATGTATGTGCTGATACAGCAGGAAATATTTTATCCAATTGGATGTTAGATACTGGTTTGGGAACTAGTAGTTATATTTTTCAATGGTATTCTATAGTTGGAGGAACTAGTACAATTATTTCAACTGCATTAAATGGAAGTTATTTAGTTACAGCTCCAGGGGTTTATAAGGTTAGGATTGAGAATAGAATAACAGGATGTATATTTGAAACAGAACCAGTAACTATTTCAAAAGTTTTAATACCAGAGTCAATAAGTGTAATAACTTCAAATTATTTTGATGAAGTGGGTTCTATAACAGTGAATGTTCAACCTTTAGGTGATTATGAATATCAATTAGATAACGGTGATTTCCAAGCTAGTAATGTGTTTTATAATGTGCTTTCTGGCGATCATATAGTTACGGTTAGAAATAAATGTGATTCAAAATCTAAGAAGGTTACCTTATTTGATTATCCTAAGTTCTTCACACCAAATGGTGATGGTTACAATGATACTTGGAATATTCCATTCTTAAGTAGCCAGTTGAATTCTAAAATAGAAATTTTTGATAGAATGGGTAAATTGTTAAAAGTAATAAGCCCTTCAGGAAATGGTTGGGATGGTACTTATTTGGGACAACCTTTACCGGCTACAGATTATTGGTTTGTAGTACATTATGAGGAAGATAATACAGCTAAAGTATTTAAAGCTCACTTTGCAATGAAGAGATAGCTTAATTCAAATTGCACATTAGGTTTCTATAAAATTTAATGTGCAACTTTTGGAAAATATGTTAAAAAAAATGGCTCCAATTGGAGCCATTTTTTTTTTTTTTTTAAAGAAAAGTATAAAATTTAATCTTGATATACTTTTAAAGCTTCTCCTAATATTTGAACTGATTTAATGATATCTTCTTTTTTAAGGACATAGGCAATACGAACTTCATTAGTTCCCATTCCTTTTGTAGAGTAAAATCCAGCAGCAGGTGCAACCATAACAGTCTCTCCTTGATAATCAAAAGATTCTAGAAGCCATTGCGCAAAATCATCAGCATCTTTTATTGGTAATTGAGCAATGCAATAAAAAGCACCTTTAGGTGTAGCGATTTTAACGCCTGGGATTTTGTTCATCTCAGCAATAAGGGTATCTCTACGTTCTTTGTATTCTTCGATTACTTCAGTAAAATAACTTTGTGGAGTTTCTAATGCAGCTTCACTTGCTATTTGTTCATAAGTAGGAGGGGATAGTCTAGCTTGTGCAAATTTTAAAGCTGTCGAAATGACCTGTTTGTTTTTAGAAACAACACAACCTATTCTAGCACCACACATACTGTAACGTTTAGATACAGAATCTATCATAATTGCATTTTCCTCTATACCTGGCACGTCCATAACAGAGAAATGTTTAGCACCTTCGTCATATACGAATTCACGATATACTTCATCGGCGATTAAAAATAAATCGTGTTTTTTAACTAACTCTGCTAATTGTTGGATTTCTGTTTCAGAATATAAATATCCAGTTGGATTTCCAGGATTACAAATAAGAATTGCCTTTGTTTTTGGAGTGATTAATTTTTCAAAATCTGCAATAGGAGGTAAAGCAAAACCTGTTTCGATACCTGAAATTACAGGAATTACATTTATTCCAGAAGCAGTTGCAAATCCATTGTAGTTAGCATAAAAAGGTTCAGGGATAATGATTTCATCTCCTTGATCCATAGTGCTTCCCATTGCAAAAAGTAATGCTTCAGATCCACCAGTTGTAATAATTATATCCTCTTTGTTAATTGGTAACCCAATTTTTTGGTAGCTTTCAGCTAATTTAGTTCTGTAACTTTCAAAACCAGCAGAATGACTGTATTCAAGAACTTTAATGTCAGCATTTTTTACTGCTTGAATAGCTACTTCAGGAGTTTTAATATCAGGTTGACCAATGTTCAAGTGGTACACTTTGTGACCTTTTTTCTTTGCAGTTTCTGCATAAGGTACTAGCTTTCTAATTGGTGATTCAGGCATTTGTTGCCCTTTATTCGAAATTTTTGGCATAGTTGTGAATATTTTGATGCAAAATTGCAATTTTTTATTTAAATAGAAATGCTTTTTTAAAAGTGTTTTTGTTAAATATGTAGATGATTTTTCGTTGTTTGTAGATTAAAAATTACCTCGACAAAATAGAGTTGTATTATTGAGTAAAAAAATGAATAATTCTTTTTTGTTACGTTTAGGTTTGGTTGTTATTATGGTTATGCACAGTGTGCCTTCATTTGTTAATGGAAGTGTTATTGCATTTGGCAGTGAATATTTAGCAAATGAAGGTTTTGGTTTTTTAGGTGTGCCAATAGCAATTTTAATCAAGCTGATTCATCTTATTTCAATTTATACATTGCTTACGAATAAGTATATTAGACCAACAGTAATTTTAAATGCATTAATTTTAGTTGGAGGAATTATAATGATACATTGGAAAGAGGGTTGGTACGTAGTAGGAGGAGGGAGAAATGGTATGGAATTCAATTTCTTACTACTGATATGTTTTTTTAGTTTGTTAATTCCACAAAAAAATAAATTATAGCAGTAAATTAGTTTCGATAACACCTATATATACATTTTAGTGAGAAATAAATTCAAGATTCATATAATTTTTTGGGTAGTCTATTTTTTATATGCGACTTATGCTGAATTTGCTTATTTAGATACTTATCTCTCTGCACATATACACATTGATTGGGTTGGAGTTTTGGGATATGCAATTGTATCGGTTTTAGTATTCTTGATATCTATAGTTCCTTGTTACTACATTTTATTAGCGATTTTAGATGGTAAGTTTAAGAAGATAAGTACTTTGTTTTTTAAAATTATTGCTTCAGTAATAGTTGTTGCAATTTTTGTAATTACTTTTAGACTATTATGTCATTATTTAGTTTATTCAAGACTTTATGAGGTAGAAGAAGATATTGATGCTTTTAATCTGTTTGGGATTTTTAATGCTTTAATGAATATAGGTTATCCAACTTCATTAGCATTGGGATTTGAAAAGTTTCGTCAACAATTAGTAATAAAAGATGAAATGAATGAACTTAAAACCGAAAAGTTAAAAAGTGAAATGAAATTCTTAAAGGCTCAAATTAATCCTCACTTTTTATTTAATACACTCAATAATATTTATGGTTTGTCATTAAAAAAGTCTGATGATGCACCTGAGATAATTATGAAGCTTTCCAAGATAATGCGTTATTCTATTTTTGAATCGGCCAAAGAATTTGTTTCGATAGAAGATGAAATAGAAAATATCAAAGATTATATCGAAATACAAAGAATTAGGTATAAGGATTTGGTAGTTCAATTTGAATCAAATATAGATGATTTTTCAAAGGAAATTTCGCCATTAATTTTATTACAATTCATTGAAAATGCTTTTAAATATGGAACTTCAGAGACAACAGAAAAACCATTAATTGTTATTAAAGTATTATTGATTAAAGGTATATTTCATTTTGAAGTAACAAATTCTAAAGGTGAACTGCCTCAAACAAATTCAACAAAAATTGGATTGAAAAATTTAGAGCGGCAACTCGATTTGTTATATAAAGATAGATATGAATTAATAGTTGATAATTTAGATACAATTTTTACTGTAAAACTTACAATTTTTTTAAATAATGAATGAATCTAAGAATTATAAGTGTTTGATTGTTGAAGATGAGCCAATTGCATCTGAAATAATTGAAAGTTATTTGTCTAACTATAAAGAATTTCAATTGGTTGAAATTTGCCATAATGCTATCAATGCTGCTTCTGTACTAAAAAGAGAACCAATAGATTTAATTTTCTTAGATTTACATTTACCAGTTTTAAGAGGATTTGATTTTTTAAAAAAGTTAGAAAACCCACCCGCAGTGATTATTACTACTGCCTATGCTGAATATGCCCTAGAGGGTTTTGCTTTGGATGTAGTTGATTATTTATTAAAACCTATTTCTCGCGAGCGTTTTAAAAAAGCTATCGAGAAGTTTAAATATTTAGCCTTAGCAGAAGAAGCAATATTTGATTTTAATGGAAAAGAAGCATTAGAGGTGAATTTTGCACAAAAGAAAATTCGCATTGTGCTAAATGATATTTTATTTATTGAAAGCTCCAGAGAGTACGTTAAAATAAATACTAAAAAAGAGGTTATAACAATAAAAATGCCCATTAGTAAGATTGAAAAATTATTAGACCAAACTAAATTTCAGCGAGTACATAAGTCATTTATTGTTGCGTTAGATAAAATATCTACTAGTTCAAGTACTGAACTTTTGATAGAGAAATATAAAATTCCAGTAGGAAGAAAATTCAAAATGACTTGATTTAATAGTATTAGACATAATTCTGTTGTAGAATTGTTAATTGTGTTTTTTCTGATAAAAACTATTGCTAACTTTAAGGATATCTATATTATAATGAAACAAAAATATTTAATATTATTTTTAATACTTATAAGTTTTTTATCGTTTTCACAGGACGGTTTTCTAATAAATATTGACAAAAAACAACTGAAAATTCCTTTTAGGTTAGTTAATAATCTAATTATTGTTCCAATTGAAATTAATGGTGTTACTTTAGATTTTTTATTGGATACAGGTGTTGAACAAACTATTCTTTTCAGCCTTGAAAACGAAACATCTATTGAATTTAAAGATGTTGAAAAAATAAAAATCAAAGGTCTTGGATCAGGAGAAGCCATAGATGCTTATCATACTAGGAAAAACTTAGTCAAGATAGGGAAGTATGAAGATAAAAACCATGAAATTTATATTATATTAGATCAGGATATAAATTTTTCTGCTCAATTAGGAATTCCTGTATATGGGATTATAGGAAGTGATTTTTTTAAAAATGATATCGTTGAGGTTAATTATTCGTCAAAAAACATTTTTGTTTATCATCGTGATTCAAAAAAAATCAAACAAAAACTTTTAAAATATGAAAAAATTCCAATTAGTATAGAGCTAGAAAAACCCTATGTTCTAGGCGAAATCTTTTTAAACAATTATAAAATGCAAGTAAAACTACTTATAGATAGTGGCGGTAGTGATGCAATATGGTTATTTCAAAATACAGAGAAAGTAAAAGTACCAGAACCAAATTTTCAGGATTACTTAGGTAAAGGTTTTAGTGGTGATATTTTTGGGAAAAGAAGTAGGATTGAATCAATACAATTTGGAAAATATATTATAAGTAAACCAACAGCATCTTTTCCAGAAAGTAATGCTTATCAGAGTGTATCTTTAGTTGAAGGTAGAAATGGTTCGGTAGGTTCAGAGATTTTAAAAAGATTTAATATCATTTTTGATTATATGAATTCAGCAATTTATATAAAAAAGAATTCAAATTTTGAAGAACCTTTTAACTACAATATGAGCGGACTTGAAATTGAGCATTATGGAATGCAAATGGTTGAGGAACAAGTTGAGTTGAAAACTAATTTAGTGACTAATGGTATTAGTGTTTATGACGATAAATCATCTAATATTAAATATAAGTTTGCTCTAAAACCATTGTTTGTAATTACTAATGTTCGCGAATTGTCACCAGGTGAAGCCGCTGGTTTTAAAAAAAATGATAAATTAATCAAAATTAATGGTACCGAAGCCTATAAATATAGACTAGATGAAATAACAGCACTTTTACAATCTGAGGAAGGACGATGGATAACTATTGAAGTTGAAAGAGCAGGCAAAATTATAAAATCAAAATTTCAACTCAAGAAGATTCTTTAAATTAAATAAAGCCCTGAAAAAACAGAGCTTTAGTGTATTTAATTTTGAACCACAATTCCTTTAATCTTGAGAATCACTTTTCCTTCTTCCACATTAACAGCATTACTTTCTACGGTCAATGTTTTGCGTATAGGTCCAGGATTCATATTGTATTTTACTTCAATTTTTCCAACCTGCCCGGGTTTTATAGGACCATTTGGTTTAGAAGGTACAGTACAACCACAACTTGAATTTACATTTGTGATAATTAAATCGGCATCACCAGTGTTTGTAAATTCAAAAATACGGATACCATTGTCAGATTCTTTGGTTACTGTACCATAATCTATAGTGTTATCTTCCGCTTTAAATTGTATCTTAGGTCCAGATTGTGCAAATGTATTTAAACCAAAAAATACGAATGATATAAGAATTAATATTTTTTTCATAATAATTGTTTAGTGTAAATTTAGTTTTGTTTAGGTAAACTTACAAAATTTTTAACTCACTTTTTATATTTGAACAGTTTACTTACTTTTGCAATCAAATTACAAAAAGTGTACCAAATAATATGCTACATTTCGCTTCAAGAGCGAGTCTGTTTTTAGATTCAATGAACAACTACCTAGATGTTCACAAAACTCCTTATTTATAAACATTAGTATAAAGGAGAAATATTTTTTTTGTAAAATAATTTAATAATAAAAAGTTAGATTTTAATTTTTTAAAAATTCTAATCTCTAACTTCTAATTTCTAATATAAAAAATGATACCCGCACAATTTGAAGCAAAATCAGTAGAAAAGAAATGGTATGACTACTGGATGGAAAATAAATATTTTCACTCAACACCAGATCATCGACAACCTTATACAATTACAATTCCGCCTCCCAATGTAACAGGTGTTTTACATATGGGGCATATGTTAAATAATACGATTCAAGATGTTTTAATTCGTCGTGCTCGTTTAAAAGGATTCAATGCTTGTTGGGTTCCTGGAACAGACCACGCTTCTATAGCTACAGAAGCAAAAGTAGTTGCTAAATTAAAATCGGAAGGAATAAATAAAAACGATTTAACTCGTGATGAGTTTTTAAAACACGCTTGGGATTGGACAGAAAAATACGGAGGTACTATCCTTGAACAGTTAAAACAACTAGGTTGTTCTTGTGACTGGGATAGAACAAAATTTACTATGGATCCGGATATGACAGCTTCTGTAATCCGTTCGTTTGTAGATTTGTACAATAAAGGATTAATTTATCGTGGTTACCGAATGGTAAACTGGGATCCTGAAGCAAAAACAACGCTTTCAGACGAAGAAGTAATTTATGAAGAGCGTCAAGGAAAATTGTATCATTTAAAATATCAAATAGAAGGTTCAAGCGAATTTGTTACTATTGCAACGACGCGTCCTGAAACTATTTTAGGAGATACTGCTATTTGTATTCATCCAGAAGACGAGCGTTATTTCCACCTAAAAGGGAAAAAGGCAATCGTTCCTATTTGTAACAGAGTTATTCCAATCATTTTTGATGAATATGTAGATAAAGAATTTGGAACAGGATGTCTGAAAGTTACGCCTGCTCACGATGTAAACGATAAGACCTTAGGAGAAAAACACAGTTTGGAAATCATCGATATTTTCAATGAAGACGCTACTATGAATTCTTTCGGATTGCATTATGAAGGTAAAGATCGTTTTGTAGTTCGTGCAGAAATTGAAAAAGAATTAGAATCTTTAGGTGCTATAGCAAAAGTTGAAAATCATGTAAATAACGTAGGTACTTCAGAAAGAACAAAGGCAGTTATCGAGCCACGTTTGTCTGATCAATGGTTCCTAAAAATGGAAGAATTGGTTAAGCCTGCTATCAAAGCCGTATTAGAATCGGATGAGATAAAATTATATCCAAGTCGTTTTAATAATACGTATGCGCATTGGTTAAATAACATTCGCGATTGGAACATATCTCGTCAGTTATGGTGGGGCCAACAAATTCCGGCTTATTATTATGGAGATGGAAAAGAAGATTTTGTTGTTGCTGAAACTATTGAAGAAGCTTTAGCTTTAGCTAAAGTAAAAACTGCCAACTCAGAACTGACTACTGAACACTTACGTCAGGATGAAGACGCCCTAGATACTTGGTTCTCATCTTGGTTATGGCCTATGGCAGTTTTTGGAGGTATAATGAATCCTGAAAATGAAGACTACAAATATTATTACCCAACTAATGATTTAGTAACTGGTCCAGATATTTTATTCTTCTGGGTGGCACGTATGATTATTGCGGGTTATGAATATGCAGGTGAAAAACCTTTTACAAACGTATATTTAACAGGGTTAGTTCGTGATAAACAAGGCCGTAAAATGTCTAAATCATTAGGGAATTCACCTGAGCCACTTGGTTTGATTGAGAAATTTGGTGCCGATGGTGTTCGTGTTGGGTTATTATTGAGTGCTTCGGCTGGAAATGACATTTTGTTTGACGAAGAATTATGTAACCAAGGTAAAGGTTTTGCAAATAAAATTTGGAATGCTTTCCGATTAATTAAAGGATGGGAAGTAGCAGACATTGCTCAACCAGAATCATCTAAAGTAGCGATCGAATGGTATGAAGCGAAATTGCAAAAGACATTGGTAGAAATAGAAGATAGTTTTGATAAATATCGTATTTCCGACGCATTGATGGCAATTTATAAATTGGTTTGGGATGATTTCTGTTCGTGGTTCTTAGAAATAATAAAACCAGGATATCAACAACCCATTGATAAAGCCACATTTGATAAAGCTATCGAAATGTTAGAAGCTAACCTGAAGTTGTTACATCCGTTTATGCCATTCTTGACAGAAGAAATTTGGCAACATATTGCAGAAAGAACACCAGAGCAAGCTTTGATAATTGCGCAATGGCCACAAGCAATAGCATTTGATGAAAAATTGATAGCTGATTTTGATTTTGCTACCGAAGTTATTTCAGGGATAAGAACTATCAGAAAAGATAAAAATATTCCATTTAAGGATACGATTGAGTTGAAAGTTATCAATAACGAAACAGCTTCAACATATTTTGATGCTGTTATTTCAAAATTAGGAAATGTAGCTTTGTTAGAATATGTTTCAGATAAACTGAATGGCGCTTTATCGTATCGTGTAAAATCAAATGAATATTTTATTCCTATTTCTGGAAATATTGATATTGATGCCGAAATCAAAAAATTGACCGAAGAATTAAATTACAACAAAGGTTTCTTAAAATCAGTTCAAGGTAAATTGTCTAACGAGAAATTTGTCGCTGGGGCACCAGAGCAAGTAATCGCTAACGAACGCAAAAAAGAAGCTGATGCATTAGCTAAAATTGCTACGATAGAGCAGAGTTTAGCTGTACTTCAATAAGATGACAATCCCGAGGAAACTCGGGATTTTTTTAAACTTTCAAACAACCTCTAAAACCTCTGGCGGTATAAAAAGAAGAAGCATCATTGTGTGATAACCACAAACAATTTTTAATTTGAATAACACGTATTATTTTATGGTTAAAGTATCTGCCCAAGTTTTTGTGTTATTTTCTTCTCTCAGAGATGTTGAGGTTGATAAATAAATTTTATTTTCGTTTTGCCTATAATCAATTTTTAATGGATGTAAAGAAGTAATGAAATTATAATATTCTTTGTGTTGTACTTGCCATTCAATAATTGGCAACCAAGGAATTGTCTTATAAATTTCTATCCTTTTACCTCTATAATCTGAAATAGTATTTCCTAGTGAATATTCTTTATAAATGATACCGTTGTCGAACCACTTTTCAGTGTCAGTTGAATATTCACCCGTAACAAAACCAAGCCCCAATGCACCAATTGTACTTGATAGGTAACCCAATCCGAAGATTAAAATCATTAAGAGTATCCCCGCTGATTTTATGATAATTCTTTTGTTAGAATACATCCACCAAAGAAGTAGGGAAGTAGTAAAATAAATGCTTGTTACTAAAATCCAGTCAAATTCAGAAAAAGTTGTTGATATATTTGATAGGATTCCAATTAAAGTTATTATCGAAACTATGAAAGAAATTAAAATGATTTTTTTCCTAACAATAAACTTTTTTTCTGTAAACCCAATTATAAATAAAGCTATAATAGGATATGTCCATAGCGATATGAGTGTTATGTAGAAAGGATCCATTGAGTGATTTAATTATATTTTTTTAAATAATTCGCTTCCTTTTTTTGTTAAAAAGAAACATATTGTTGAACCAATAATGTTATACGGAATTGAAAGAGCGATAATTAACCAACCAAATTTTAATCCATCTTGAAAACCTTTTTGTATCATCTTCATTATCCAATTTGAAGGAAAGAAACCTGCTTTCATATCATAATAATGCCAAAGCATACCGCCAAATGGAGCACTTATTAAAATCGTTAAAAGTAGAATACCAATAGTCAGTAAAATTTGTTTAAATCTAGATTGTTTTGAAAAGTTTTTAGCAAAAAGACTGGCAATGATTCCGTAGAAAAAGCAAGGTATAAAGATAAATACAAGTGGGTGTTCATAATGGTAAGAATACATCCTAAAAAGCGAACCAAAAACGTAATGTT
Organism: Limnohabitans sp.; assembly: GCA_030053945.1. GTDB lineage: Bacteria > Bacteroidota > Bacteroidia > Flavobacteriales > Flavobacteriaceae > Flavobacterium. Next base: position 14,584 of record JASGCW010000057.1, on the reverse strand, counting down.
GCGGCATTATTGCCCATAAAATATAATAGAGAAGTACTGCTAAAACAAAACTTGTCATCCAATAAAAAAGTAGTCTTTTTAAGTTCATTTTTTGAAAGAAGTTTTTAAAATTTCACAACCATTATTGGCTGAAAAAAATAACCTTTTTCAAAAGTAGTTAAAAACAAAAAAGATTAAAATAAATCCTTTGGTATAAAAATTTAGAATTTGAGGTTTTCTGGTAAAATTTTAATTTTTTACTTTATTAAAGTGAGTTGAATTTATTTAAAACTAGTACGAAGCAGAACTAAGCAAAGCTAAATGACTGAGAATTTATATAAAATAAAACTCACTTTAATTTTAAAGAGTTTTTCTTGAATTTGAATTAAATTTTTCTTTTATAATAAGCAATCCCAAATGGATTTGTTCCTACATCTATTGTCCCTGATGCACTTAGTGATGTTCCATTAATAGAATAAACAGTTACTTTATTTGCAGTAGCACCAGAATGTGAAACAAACAATTTGTTTCCAGCTTCATTTATTACAATATTATGTGGAGTACTCACTGATGTACTCAACGCAGTACCATTAATAGTGGTATTTGTTGGATTTACACTGTATAATTGTGCACCTGAAATATTTGTCACAAAAAGCGTAGATTGATTAGCAGATGCAAATATGCCATGTGCACCTACAAAGTTCGTATTTGATATTTGAGATAAATCATCACCATTCAAAGTATAAATTTGACCTGATTGACATGGTACATATAACTTATTGCTGGTAGGAAGATGGAATAAATGCGGGTCTTTCCCTACATTAGCTTCTGTAACTTTAGCATAAGTAGTGGCGTTATACAAAAATATTTTATCAGGCATAGTTGCATCTGAATTAAATACTGAAACATAAGCTTTTGTGCCATCTTTTGTAACAAAAACATCATGTGGTTTCATACCAATATTAATAGTTTGTATAACGGTGTTCGTATTTAAATCAATCACAGATATAGTATTGTCACTGTCGTTGTTTACCCATAACTTGTTACCAGCTCCATCAGCCCACATATGGAAAACTCCGTTGCCAACAGTTATACTTGTTTCAACGGTTTTTGTGCTTGGATTAATTACATGTATTTTTTTAGCAGCTCTATCTCCCACATAAAGTTTGTTTTTAGATTGACTATACACTATATACATTGGTTCCGAACCAGTAATTGAAATGGTGTTTAAAACTCTATTTGAGTTGGCATCAATTAAGCTAATGCTTGAACTAGCTCTATTTGCCACTGCTATTATTTCTTCATACACAGTAATTGGAGTTTCTTGAACAGAATCATTATCATCATTGCAAGAGAAAATGATAAAACTAAGTAAGAAAATCGAAATTAAATTTTTCATAACTATAAATTTTTAGATTATAGTCACAATTTAGTATTTGTATTTTTGCTTTTGTGTTAGAATTCTAACATAAACTTTGATTTCAATAAAATTTTATTTTTTTGCCATATAAAATATTCTTGATTCTTAAAATCTTTTAAGAGGATGTTAAATGTTGGTCTGGATGTGCCGATAAGTTTCGCTATTTCTGATTGTGAATATGGGTTATGAATAAGTAATTCGTTATTACCTGTATGTGACGGGTTTAAATCTTCATCTTTTAATTCCTTTATAAATTCGATTATTCTTGTTTTTGTATTTCTAAAGAGCATTATTTGATATCTACGTTCTATTTTTCTGAACTTAAATCCAATGAATTTATAAAAACTAATACTAAAGTTTTTGTTTTCTTTAATTAAATCTTCAGCCTGCGTTATATTTACCGGACAGAGTTCAGTATTGTTTTCGGCTGCTTGTGCAAATTCTTTACGTCTAGGTTGATTAAGCAAAGCACTTTCACCAAAAATGTCACCTTTTTTTAGATATGCAATAATTGTTTCCTCACCATTTTCATCCCAAAATCCTATTTTAACTTTCCCTTTGCTAATTAGAAAAAAATTTTTAGCAATATCGTCTTCTAAGTATATGTAGTCACCCTTTTTGTAGTCTAAAAAAGTATGATGATTTGAATATTCATTAATCTTGTGCGGACAAAGTATATCAAATAAATTTATATTTTCAAATAGCCAAAATTGATTCATAATTTTTTATTAGTTAGAGAGGTGAATTAAATTTAATATTACAATTTTTTTTTGGAATAATAAGAATATTTTCTCAATACAACAGTGTTAAAGATTAATTTAATAGAAAAATTGTTAAAATTTTATTTTATCTCTTTTGTGAAAAAATGTGATGCGATGGGTGAGCTTATACAACCATCATTATAGATTTCTTTTTTTCAAAACCAGCATAAGTAGTTTATGGAGGTTGGTTTTCTGTGTAAATTATATTCAATTTTTAAGAGACCCAAACATATTCTACCTTTTCAACAATCCATTTGTTGTTGATTTTTTTAATAAATATTTGATACCCATTACCACATAACCCTCCGCAAACAATGCTGGAGTCGAATATTCCAAATTTTTTGTTATCATCAAATTGGATTCTTGAGAAGGAAATAATGCCAGAGAAAGTATGATTTTTTAATGAACTCCAAGGCATTCCTAGTCCGTCATATTTAGAAATGAATTTTACTTTGATATGTGCTACTTTGCTAAATTGTTCTCTGTTTATAGAATATTTTAAAGTATCTTTTTTTTGCGTATTTGAAATTACAGCTTCTTTATAGTATTTGATAAGTTCATTTGTTTGTTCTCTATAACTAGGGGCGATGGTGTCTATAATACCAGCAAAAATTTTGGCTTTTCGCTCTTTAATTTCTTCTAATTTTTTTTTGAATTCTTTTCTAATCTCATTTTTGTTTTTTTGTTCGTATCCTATAACATTACCTTTTTTATCAAGTTTTAAAAAGGTTACAGAGTGTAAAGAGTTATCGTGAACCCAAAGAGAATCCATCAAGTCAGCGTATATTTCTGCCATAACATTTTTTTCAAATTCTAATTCCGATTTTTTATTCTCACAACCAATGCATAAATAGAAAACCATAAAAGTTGGAAGTATAAGCTGTAAAAGTTGGAATATTTTCTTGAATGGCATAGTAGTAAATTTTAGAATTGTAAAAACGGTTAGTTAGATTTTTTGGTTATTTAGATTTGATTTAGCATACATAGAGCTTAAAAATTAAATTTACTAAACACAAATAACAATCCCGAAGCTTTGGGACAAATAATTTTAAAGCTTCGGTATAAAAAAAGAAAACTAACTATTCTAAGTCATTGTATTTTTTTGATATCACATTTGCAATCATTTTATTAATGCTAAAATTAATGCTAATAAACCAATGATTAGAGATAATGGCGAATAGTATTTTGTATCGTTTATTGCAAATTTGGTATGTTTGATTTTTTTTAAAAAACCTATATAGTTACATTCTCCAATAGCTCTTAAAATAAATAATCCACTAATTATCCAAAGTCCTTTTGTTAACAGGTTATTAACCCAATTAGGAAACCAATCTAAGTTTACTGCATTTGCTAGGATAATAAAACTAAACGCTAAAAGCCCCAGAGCAACTATTAGTGTAGGAATTATTCCTGGCATTTTGGGTTTTATGTTTTCGTCTTTGGTAGGGAATACATCAGCTGTTCCCCATTTACCCCCAAATGCCCAATAAAAGTGTATCCCTGAAAGAAAAATAAAAATTCCAATTTCGATAATTGCAATAAGTGTAATCATAGTTAGTTTAATTTGAAGATGGTTTCTAATTGTTTTTTGTTAACAGATTCAGGTAAACACTTCATAATTAAGTTTCGCAACCAAATTCCAAGAGTATTATCTAGTTGTGCTATTTTTCCAAATGACCAACTTGTGTTTACAATCATATGCGCTTTTTTTCGTCTAAGGTTTTCGTATTCAACAAAAGTTTTTTCTATAGGAAGGCCTTGTTCAAGTAGCATTCCTAGTACATAAGCATCTTCAATGGCTTGACAAGCTCCTTGACCCAAATTTGGCGTTGTAGCGTGTGCAGCATCACCTATTAAACAAACATTTTCATCTTGCCATTTGTTTATAGGTTTTAGGTCTAGAATAGCACTAGTAATCATTTTATCTTTTTGAGTAGCCAAAATAATTCTTAAAATATCATAGTGAAATTCTATAAAAAGTGTGGTTAAGTTAACAGTATTTGCTTTGACATATTTTGAGTTTGCTAAGGCATACCAATACACTTTTTTATTGCTTATTCTTACAAAACCAAAACGTTTTCCTTTCCCCCAGGCTTCATTTAGTTGGTGTTGGTATTTTTCAGGCAAGTCAATTTCACAAATACCCCTCCAACAAATTTGGTTGGCGTTTCGCAATGTGCTTTCATTGAATAATTGATTTCTAACAACCGATTTTAAGCCGTCTGCCCCTATTACATATTTGGCATCAAGCGTTGAATTATCTTCAAATGTGAGTTTGAAAAGTTCATTTTTTTCAATCTTAGTCAGTCGTTTTGAAAGATTCAAGTTTTCGTGACCAATTTCGGCAACTAGTATTCTTTGTAATTCACCTCTATGAATAGCAATGTTGTAAACGTTATATTTTTTTTCGTATTCAGATAAATTAGTAGTGGCAATATTTTTAAGTTCTTGGTTGGTGATGTTAACATGGGAGATTCTGTTTCCTGCTTTTTCAATTTTTTCCTGTAAGCCTAATTTTTGGAAAACTTGCATAGCATTATTAGCTAAAATAATTCCAGCACCTACAGGTTTTATGGTTGTAGCACCTTCATAAATCTTAACATTAAATCCTTTTTGTTTTAGCGTTAAGGCAGTTGTTAATCCGCCTATTCCTGCACCAATAATGTGAATCGTTTCGGTCATTTTGTACTGTTTTGAAGTCCAAAGCTATAGTATCAAAATTTAAAAAACGTTCACATAAGTTAATTAATTCGGTTTCGAATTCTACTTAATGATTGCGGCGTAATGCCTATATAACTAGCTATATATTTTTGAGGAATCTTTTGGAATATATGAGGTTTTTCTTCTAAAAGTTTTAGATACCTATTTTCTGGAGTATAGTATAGTAAGTGTTCTACTCTTTTTTTAGCAGATAAGTAAATTTTTTCAGTCATTTTCTTTGAGAAATACTGCCAGAACACATTTTTATTAGATAAGTTGTTCCAGTCTTCTTTAGTGATGAAATGCACCTTTGAATTTTCGAGTGCTTGAATGTTTAGTTTTGTTTTTGTCCCTAAGAGAACACTCTCGTAATCTGTAAAAAACAGGTCTTCAATTTGCTGGTTGAAATGAAATAAGAAACTAACATCTTCGCCCTTTTCATTGATATAAAAAGTTCTCATAGAACCTTCTTCTAATAAACCTATGAACTTACAGGTGTCGTTTTCTTGTAATACAAAATCATTTTTTTGTATTTCTTTACATTGTAATAATGAATATAATTCATCAAAAAAAGGATTCTCAATTTCAAGTAATTTTTGTAGTTTGTTGTAAAACGAATTGTTCATTGCATTCTTTTGAAGTTAATTATTGTAAACTACCACAGCCTTTTTCAAAGGTAGTTAAAATAGTTTTCAATTTCAGTTATGGCATTGTCAAGTCCGTTTTCGTTTCTGATTTGATTTCCAATGATTGAAACATTATTTCTTATTTCTTCTGATTGAAGTTTTTCAAGGGCAGCAATAAGATTTTTTGCTGATAAAGTTTTTACAGGAATATGAACTCCTAACTTTTTACGTTCTACAATTTTTCCCCAAGTAGGTTGGTCTGTATAAAATGAAGCGATGATTACCGGCAAATTATGTCGTAACATAGTTGCTAATGTTCCTGCACCTCCGTGAAAAATTCCTAAGCTACATTGTGGTAATACGGTTTCGTGATTTACATATTTTGCGGTAAATAGATTTTTATGCTCAGGCAAATTATCAAACTTTGACCAACCTGTACAAAATAAAATACGATTGTTGGTTTGCTCTAAAACTGTTGTCAGGATTTTTATAAATTTTTCTGGTTTACCCACTCCATTACTGCCAAAACCGATATAGATTGGTTTCGGTCCACTGGATAACCATACTGAAAGGTTTTCTGGTGTTTGATCTAAAAAATGATTTTCTCTTTTTGGTTTAGAAATATTTATAAAACCTGTTATCTTATGATGGTCTTCCCAGTCTTTAGGTTGCGGAATTAAATATGGACTTAAACAATATAAATCTAAAGTTTTTTGTTGGTTGATTTTAGTAAGTAAACTTTCTTTCAATTTTGGCAAGCCAAGTTCATTTCTATATTCTATAGTATCTTTTTTTATAAATTTCCAGAAAAATGTTAAGGCTATTTTATAAGTCAGTTTGTTATACCACGGAAAATTAAAAAAATCAAACTCGGCTAGAGGAAATTCCTTTGTAGGGACTACAGGAGGCATAAAATAGGTCAAAGCCATTTTTTTGTGTTGCTTTTCTGCAATGGTACTTACTATAGGAAGGGTCATAGTATTTGCTATAACATAATCAACCTTAGAAATTGCTTCAAAATACGATTGACGTAATAACTGCCTATTATCGTGTATGACTTTAAAATAGTATTTCATCAGTTTAATAGGGTTTTCTGTTTGCAAAATATGTTGTCCTTCAGGTGAATTCATCATCATTTCAGCATTTCCCCAAAGAGGTTGGAACGGTACACCAAATCCTTCAACAAAGTCTTTAAAATCTTCTGTAGCAGAAAGAGTTACGTTGTGTCCTTTTTCTATTAGTCCTAAGGCTAGAGCTACATAGGGTTGTAAGTCACCTCTGGTTCCATATGTAAATATTCCTATGTTCATTTCACTTTTTTGTACAGTTTTACTATTTCTTCAATGACGATTGTTGGATTTTTCTCCCAAACTTTGTGATCGGCATTTTTGGCAACTACAAAACTATGATTTTGCATTGTCCCTATTTTTTTACAGCAGTTTATCCATTTTCCTTTTTCTTCTTCTTTAATCATTGGTTGTATATTTTCTGCCATAATCATTGTTACAGGTGTTTTTGGGCTTAAAAACTTGTCTTGCATAAATTCGGCTGTATTTGAAAAGTTTTTTAAAGTATAAAACAAACCAGGTTTATATTGCTTAATCATTTTCCAATCTTCTTCTTTTATAGTTTGGATAAATTCATCCGACCATTTTTTGGTAAAAAAGCAAGGAGTAGCAATGTCTATACAAACAACTCCTTTAATCTTTTTTAGATTTTGATAAGTAAATAAAGAAGCATAATAACCTCCAAATGAATGGCAAACAATGAATATTTTTTTAGAATACCCTATTTTTTTTAAAGCAATTTCCAAATCTTTTACCTCGTTTTGGAAACTGATTTTTGTAGTGTCAATTTCACTTTTTCCCAAGCCAGCTCTGTCGTATGTAATAACAGTTGCGTTGGTTTGTTTATGAATTTCGTTAGGTAATGTTTGCCAGGTACTCCCATCATCTCCATTTCCTGCTTCAAAAAGTATGGGAGTTCCTTTTCCTTTAATAATGGTGAAATGTAATTTGTGATTACCTACATTGATTAATGTGTCAATAGCTTGTGATTGTCCTACATTGTAAATTATTAGAATTAGGAATAATAGCAAATTTTTTCTCATACTTTTTGAATTGAAGCTAAAATTTTATTTTTCAGTGGTAACATATGGTATCCCTTTTTAATCATCTGTGTTTATCTCACATTGAATTTATTTTTATCGGTGTTCGATGATTTTTCAATTGTTTGCAACAAACTTCAAATAACTTTCGGATGATTTAACAGGGTATTCGCTTTTAAAAATATTTATAAAAATTTGAATAGATAACCGAAAATACACAGATTTCATAAAAGTTTTTCAAGTAAATTTATACTATAATAAGTTATTTTTATCTGTGCATCTGAGGTAATTTTTTAAATGCGAATTCCGTGATGATTTAATATTGTTTTATTATTTTTTTTGTAGCAGTGCCTTCCTTTGAAATGATTTTAAATAAATATATCCCGATAGGTAAACTCGACGTGTTTATTTTATTTGTTGTGCTGTACAGACTTTGATTAAACAATATGCGTCCATTAATATCAACTATTTCTAATCTAGGATTTGTTAAAGGGGTATCAAAATTAATATTTAAATAATCTTGAATAGGGTTAGGATATATACTCAATTTAGTATTTAAAATAAAATTTTCATTACTCAATATTCCAGTTGTAAAAGACCAAAAAGATTTATTTGAATAGGCATTTCTTTTTCTATTTTGATGATTATAGTAGCCAAATATTACTCCCTGATTATCTCTAAAAGATTGTTCTTCGAATGTCACATAATATTGAGTTGAATTAGAAAGAGGTGCTAACGAAATAGTGACAGTATTGGTTCCCAAACCAGATACATTTCCCGAATTAGATGGAATAGTTTGCACAGTCACATTATCTGAAAAGCGTTTAATATAAATATTGTTTTTAGTACTACCTGCTGTTACATTTTCATTAAATGTTAGCGTTAAATTAGTTGAGGTATTAACCCCAGTTGCTCCGTTAAGAGGAGTTCTTGTAGTTAATGTAGGTGGTGTACCACTGCATTGGTACATAGTATTATTACCAGCTGCGCCTAGAGGTATTCTATATACATCAATATCTCCATCATTATCGTAATCGAATGGAAAAATAGTAGTTGCAAAAATATGATCAAAAGTCAATCCGTTAAAAGGACCATTAGTAAAAGTACCTGTTCCATTAGTAGCAGCTATACTTGTATATACTCCTGAACCATTATTGGTTGCATAATAAATACTATCATTAATGGTACTTCCTAATTGATATAATACATCTATATCTCCGTCACCATCAAAATCAGCTGGTAAAAAGCGAAATTGAGAGAGAGTACTAGGTAATCCATTAGGTATAGCTTGTACAGACCAAGTTCCGTTATCATTACGATAAAAAGTTGTTCCAGTTGTTTGAAAATGATATAAATCAGAATCACCATCATTATCATAATCGGCTGCAATGCCAACGGTAGCTACAATATGTGAAAAAGTCATTCCGTTAAAGATCCCAGAAGTAAAAGTTCCAGATGCATTGGCAGAAAAAGTAGTGAAAGTTCCGCCTCCTGTATTTTCACAATAATAAATGCTGGTATTTATAGTTGTACTTTGCTGATGCAAGAAATCGATATCACCATCGTTATCAAAATCACCAGTAATAATTCGAGCAAATCCTCCAGCCATAGTTGTTGGAACTCCACTAGGTAAAGCAACAGAAGTAAATACTCCATTATTATTTTGCAAAAATCGGTTTGATGAAGGGTTGTTAGTTTCAAAAATATCTAAATCTCCATCAGTATCAACATCAAACACGAAAGTCCTATTAGTTTGTACATCTGTAAAGGATATGCCATTAAAAGGACCACTAGAAAAGGTAGAAGGTGAACCTGAACCACTAAATAATGTAAATACACCTGCCCCATTATTTTGATGGTAATTTACTTGTGTTCCAGTGCCCCCTAACTGACTTAAAACATCAATATCGCCATCGTTATCAAAATCTGCTGTTACTACTCTTGTCGTTGCAGAACCAGTTGTGGTTGCAGGAATTCCTGTTGGAATAGATATTGAAGAAAAGCTTAATTGAGAAAAGCTTAATAGTGGAATTGTACTGAATAGCAGTATAAAAATATACTTTTTTTTAAGTTTTAGGTTTATCATGTTTTTAAAAATTTGGCTATATCTATATGTCAATTTTATTTTTATTTTGTTACCCTATTTTATGAAATTTTATTTTCTTTAAAAATTTAGATAACAAAGATAAATCTATAACTATTATTAATTTTTAGCATAGGTTAAAAAAATTAAGCAGTTTTTCTAATTCTGCTCAATGTCACCTGATTCATTCCTAAATAGGATGAGATGAATCCTAAAGGCACTCGATTGATTAAGTTAGGGTATTGTTTTATAAATTCTATATACCGTTCTTTTGCCGAAAGTAGTTGTAAACTGTCTATTTTGTATTGTAAATGGAGCATATTTTGAATCGCAATTATTCGACCTAATCGTTCTATATCGTGATGTTTTTGATAGAGTTGTTCTAAATCAGAAAAAGAGATACGAACAAGTTCGCATTCTTCTAAAGTTTCTACAGCGTGAATGGTTTCTTTGACAGGAAAATTTCTGATTGTAGGTCCTATTACCATATTTTCAGTGCCGAACCAGTCGGTTATTTCTTTTCCATTGTGATAAAAGTAAGCTCTTACGACACCTTTAGAAATAAAATACAAGTATTGTGATTTTGACAACTCTGGAATCAGAATTTGTTTTTTAGTAACATTGACAACAAAAGCACATTCTTCAATGTCTTGAATTGCTAACTGACTAAGTTTTGAAATGCTATTTATGTATTCAATAAACGTTTTCATTGTTTTGACTTAGGGTTAAAGCAAGTTTGTAGCTATTCAGCCTACAAACACTCATTCTTTTTTGCCACGAATTGCACAAATTTACACAAATTATTATATTGAAAATATGCTTACGCTTAAATTACACTAATTCGGAACTGTGCAAAAGCTCGGTTATTTGTGCTTATTTAAAAATAAAACGTTTTCCATTCGGTTACATTTCGGTGAAGAATTTGTGTAATTAGTGACTCAAAAAAAATGGCTGAATAGTTACAAATTATTTATTCCTATAATGGAATACTTTCGTCGGTATTTTAAAACTTAGTTACTTACTGTTCTCATTGATTTAGTTTTTATTTCACCGCTAAAGTCATAGTTAAATTGTCAAAATACTGCCCATTTTGTTTAAAAAAAATTTTTATTGTTCCGTTTTCTTCAAATCCCATTTTGCGATACAAATTCAAACCTAAAGTGTTGTTTGTATAAACTTGAAGCCAGATTAATTCAAGGATTTGATTTTCTTTTGCCCATTCGATTGCGGAAGCTAATAAGGCAGTTCCTAATCCGGTATTTCTCCATTCCTTTAGCATTCCCATTCCAACTACGGCTGTGTGTTCCATAATTTTTCTTCGGTTGCCTGTTAAATCAATATTTCCAATTATTTCATTGTCAAATTCTGCGATTAAGAGTAGAGAGTTATTGTTTTTTAAAAAAAAGTTTATCCATTCTTTTTCTTGTTCAATTGTCAATTTGATTTCTTCTTCTAACTTGGGTATATAGTCACTTTGCGAGACATATGTTTTTATGCAATGAAGCAATTTTTCAGCATCGTCTATTACTGCGGATCTAATTTTTACAGTTTTTTGATTTTTTAATTCTACAGTTTTTGGATTGAATTTTTGCATTGTTTGTTATTGTAGTACATAGTCAACTGGAAAAATAAATAGATTTTTAAAGCACAAAAGAGCGATTACCACTCTTTTGTTTCTACTTTATATCCCATTGACAATTCCCACAAAATCATCAGCTTTTAGCGAGGCACCGCCTATAAGACCGCCGTCAACATCAGGTTGGGAGAAAATTTCTTTGGCGTTATCGGGTTTTACACTTCCACCATATAAGATAGAGACATTTTCGGCTATAGCACTACCGTATTTCTGATAAATGGTTTCACGGATAAAATGGTGCATTTCTTGTGCTTGTTCTGGAGTAGCAGTTTCGCCTGTACCTATAGCCCATACAGGTTCGTATGCTAGTATGATGTTATTCCAAGCACTTTCTGGCAGGTGGAATAATCCGTCGCGAAGTTGCAACTCTACTATATTGAAGTGACTATTAGATGTTCTATCTTTTAGCTCTTCGCCAAAACAAAAAATAACTTTCATTTCGTGTGCTAAAGCCGTATTTACTTTGTTAGCTAACAAAGCGTCACTTTCGTGAAAATAAGCACGACGTTCTGAATGTCCTATAATTACCGTGTTTACACCAATGTTAGTAAGCATATTAGCAGAGATTTCGCCAGTAAAAGCACCACCCTCTGCTTGGTGCATATTTTGAGCAGCCACTTGAATGGCTGTTCCTTTTGTTCTGCTAACCGCAAGTGAAAGGTTTACAAAAGTTGGCGCAATTATAATTTGGGCATTGGTTTGCGGTAATTTTTCGATTAATTCATTAGTTAAAGCTTCTGTTTCTGAAGCGTTTTTGTTCATTTTCCAGTTACCTGCAACTATTTTTTGACGCATAATTTTATTTTGATGGATTAAAGATTAAAAGTAGTATGAACTAATTTGAAATAGCTAAATAAATCATTTCACTCTTACACCTGACAGGTTTTAAAAACCTGTCAGGTGTAAAAATGGTTATCTATATACTTTTCACTAATTACTATTTACTTATCACTATTTACTTATTTCTTGCTTCAACAAAGCTTCAACTTTGTCATTATCAGTTTCTATAGCTCTATACAAGATGATTTCTCCTTTTTCGTTTAAAACGATGTAACGCGGAATCCAGTCTAGATTTACGGCTTTGCCAAAAACACCTTTCATAGTTTCACCTACAAGATAGTGATCGCCTTTTAAATCGTATTTTTTGATGCCTTCTTTCCAAGCCTCGGCTGTTTTGTCAAAAGAAAGAAAAACAAAATCGACATTAGGATTGTTAGCCTCTAAGGTTTTTACATTAGGGATGTTTTTTACACAGTCACCACACCAAGTTGCCCAAAGTTCAAGAACTACTTTCTTTCCTTTGTGCTTTTTGATGATTTCTTTAAATGAAATTTTGGTGTCTTCTAAAGAAGTTAATTGAAAAGACAAGGCTTCTTTAGAAAAGCTCGTTTCTTGTGCCTTAGAACAAGAAATGTTAAGTAATATTAGTATAGCTAGTGAGAATATTTTTTTCATATTTATTTTTTTAATTCTGAAAAAGGCTTGTTAATTAAAGTTTGGTAATCTTCAGGGTTGAATTTATTATCTGTGATACCAAAATAGTATTTGTACTCGTTTCCGTTCCAAAGGTATTTTACACCTGGAGTATCTTTTCCTGTTCCTAGTATATTCCAGAAAGGAATGATTTCTATAATTTTATAAGGGTATGTTGCTCCAGCTTCTTTAAAGAAATCCGGAATTAGATTTGCTTCTTCATTCATAAAAAGGACCAAAATTTCTGGAAAATCTTTGTTGTTTTTCTTCATTTCAGTAAGTTGTTTAGCGGCTACTCGGCAGTGATCGCAACCAGGAACAAAGAAGCAAAGTGTTTTTCTGCCTGTATCTATTTTTTTGAAAAATTTAGCATATCCTGATTTTTTAGGTAACGGTTGGTCGGTAGGAATAACTTTTACCTCTTCTACTTTTTTAGGTTCGTCTTTCTTAACAGAATCTTTTTTGATTTCTGTTGGTACTGGAACTTCCGCTACCACCGAATCGTTTGCTGTTGCAGTGGTATCTGTAATTGCTTCTGCCTCAATTTCGGGAGTTACTACAAAGTCATTGGTGATTTTTTTGATTGGTGCCAAAATAAATATTCCAATAATCGTTGCTAAAGTTACTGCGGGTAGTATCCAAAATTTTGAAACTGCTTTTTCTGTGATTATGAAGTATAACCAAATTAATAATCCAATAGCTACTATATTTTTGATAATAGCTTCTATAGGTGTCATAGGGATTAATTCTCCAAAACAGCCACAATTTCCTGAGTTGCCTCCGCTAAGGAAAGTGACATACGATAAATGTCCAACGAAAACCGCCAGTAACAAAATTGTTGCAGGAATAATGATTCTTTTCACAAAGTGATTTTGCAAGATTAGTAATCCAAGCGCCATTTCGATTCCGATTAAGATTCTCGAAAACCAAGGAGCTACATTTTCTGAAAATCCTAAAGGATACAATTGTTTTACTTCAAATGTAGAGATTGCAAAATAAGGCGATGGATACAATTTAGCTATTGCCGACACTATAAATAGTGCTGAAATGATAATTTGGATGGGAAAGGCTAGTTTTTTCATAGTTATATTAAATTTCAAACTTTTTTAGAAATGACAAATTTCAATCCCTAAGCTTTGGGACTGAAAGTTGTGTTTTTAAATTTTTATTTTGATTTCTCATAAATCGTTGATAAAATTTTTATTAATTTAATTTTGAGTTGGTGAATAATTCTTAAATTTTAATTGATTTTTTAAGAAATTTTCAGCTTCTTTTACATCAAATTTTTTACCGTTTTTAAAACTTGTAATAAATAAATAAACATTCTTATCTTTTTTTAATAAAGTAAATAGAACTTGTTTGTTTTTCATTTTTCCACAAATAGTAGTGCCTTTTTCTTTGTTAAAACTAATTCCATACTTGTCAGAATCTAAAATGTAACTACTAGAATTCTTGTCAGAAAATATTTTTATAGTCTGCCCATTTAAAAATAAATCAATGTCCTTAATGGTTTTTCTGTTTTTATTGAAATTTGGATCATAATTTAATTCAAATCCATTTTCATCTTCGGAAAGTACATCATACCATCTAGGATTGTATTCTGAATTTAAGGTTGATAGTGATGGTGTGTTAAAGCTGTAATTATTTGCTGTATCATCTATCTTAAAAACTGTTGAATTAAATTCTTGGTTAATAATTAAAAAAGTGATTACTCCTTTTTTTTTATACATATAGGTTCCTGTGCAATAAATTTTTTTTTGGTCTGTTATGTCCAGTAAATCTAAAACTCCTGTTTTGTC
>JASGCW010000178.1 GCA_030053945.1 Limnohabitans sp. | reverse complement strand
GAGGTTTGAATTTCCAGAAGTGTTGAGCAATGATGGAGAGTTTGAAGGATTTGATTTAGTTATAGGAAACCCACCATATATAAGACACGAAGAAATAAAACATCTTAAACCACAATTAGAAAAAGATTTTGCAGTATTCAACAGCAGTGCCGACATTCTCACTTACTTTTTTGAATTAGGAAACAAAATTTTAAAACCAAAAGCCAGTTTATCTTTCATCGTTTCAAACAAATTTTTTAAAGTGAGTTATGGCAACAACTTACGTGCTTACTTAATTCAAAATACTTTATTGCAACAAATAATTGAGTTTAACAAAGTGAATGTTTTTGATGAAGCCACAGTAAAAGCGGCAATCATTCAATTAAAAAAAGAACAACTATCTAAAACATTTACCTATTTAGATGTTTTGGCAATGCCCAACAATTTACAAACCATTGTAAAAGAAGAAGGCAAAGAATACGAGCAAGCATTATTCAACAACCAACAATGGATTTTTCAAAGTGAAAGCCTTTGGAAAATTTATCATAAAATAAATGAATACGGAACAGCTTTAGCCAATTGGGATTTGAAAATAAACAGAGGATTACTCACAGGTTTTAACGATGCGTTTTTAATTGATGAAGCAACCAAAGACCGACTAATTAGAGAAGATAAAAATTCCACAAAAATTATCAAGAGGTTGATTAGAGGAAGAGAAGTTGAAAAGTATGAAGCCAACTTTCAAAACACATATTTAATCTTTATTCCTAAAGGATATACAATCAAACGAAACCTTCCAAAAAACAGTGTCAACTATGTTGCTGAACCTACTCCCCGTTACGGAAATATGGAATTAAACACAGCTTGGGATTGGTTGAAAGAAAATTATTCAGCAGTTGCAAAACATTTATTGCCTTTTAAAACAAATGCAGAAAAACGACAAGATAAGGGCGATTATTGGTGGGAATTGAGGGCTTGTGATTATTATACTGATTTTGAAAAACCCAAATTAATTTGGAAACGTATAGGTTCAAGGCTTCGTTTTAGTTACGATGAAAGTGGCACCTATACATTGGACAGCAGCTGTATTGCCACAGGAAAACATTTGAAATATTTAGTTGGCGTTTTAAATTCCAAACTTGTTGAAAACGAGTTAAACCGTTTTGCCCCAAAAACAGGAACAGGCGATTTAATTATTAGCGTTCAAGCTTTATCGCCTTTACAAATACCAATTCCAACACCCCAACAAGAAACCAAAATGAATGAATTAGTAGACAAAATAGTTATACAAAAACAACAAAACAAAGATACCACAGCATTAGAAAAACAAATAGACGATTTGGTTTATAGGCTTTACAACCTAACAGCAGAAGAAATTAACATTATAGAAAATAATTAAAACAGCAAAGACGGCAGACTATAAATTTGTGTCCTTTATGAAATCAAACTATCAATTAGAAAATTTAAACTCTGAGGAATTTGAAGACCTTGTTATTGCAATTTGCCGAGAATTATTAGGCATAAGTTGTAAAACTTTTTCGTCAGGTAAAGATGGAGCAAAAGATAGTTTTTTCAATGGCACAGCTCAAAATTTCCCATCTCTAAAAAATTCGTGGAGTGGCAGTTTTATTATACAAGCAAAACACGTAAAAAGCAGCGAAGCAAGTTGTTCCGACAATGATTTTTCAGTAAATAAAAGCAGTATATTACAAAAAGAGATAGATAGACTTAATGAAATAAAAATTGAGCAGCCTTTCAACAACTATATCTTATTTACAAATCGAAAACTTACAGGCAATACACACCCCGAAATAGTTGAAAAATTACGCAAAGAATTGAATATTGACAACACAGAAATAATAGGACGTGAGCAAATAAGTAGTTACTTGGATTACTACCCACATATTGCAAATAAGTTTGGCATATATAAATTTACAACTCCCTTGCGTTTCTACGAAAAAGATTTAAAAGATGTAATTATTTTTTTTAATGATAATCGCAAAAAAATTGCAAACGAAAGCCACAACTATATTAACCAATTCGACAATATTTCAAAAGAAGAAAAAAATAAACTCAATAATCTTAGCAGCGATTATTTCAATTTTATTAAGAAACACTCTTTAATGTATTTTACTGAAATTGATAACTTTTTAAAAGACCCAAAGAACGAAACCTACACAAAATATTATGCAAATACGATAAGTGATTTACAAGCAAAAATTCTTTTAGAACGGGAAAGGTTCAACGATTTTAAAGAACTGCTCGAACACATTATTTCATTTGTAGTAGAAAATAACGAAGATAATTTGCGTGAACATAGATTAGTAGTAAGGGTCTTTGTTCATTTTATGTACTTTAACTGCGATATAGGTAAAACAAAATGATAACTCCTCATAAATATCTCGATTTAAACCTATCTCTCATTAACTTGGGTGGTATCATTATATCTATTATCAAAACAGAGCAAATAATTAAATATGATGATTTGTTAAACAGAGTAATTGCACATACAAGCGAAAATTCAAAACAAGTTTTCACTCAATCACTAAGTTTTCTTTTTATCTTAGGAAAAATAAAATACAATACCAATAACGATACTTTAGAATATTTATTTAATGAAACTAAGTAAACTATATTCAAATAAAACTTTCAAGTCCGTCAATTTTAATGATGGGCTAAATGTTGTATTAGCAAAAGTTACCAAAAAAACAGACCTTAACAAATCCTCGCATAATTTAGGAAAAACTACTTTAATAACCGTTATTGACTTTATGCTATTAAAGGAATTAACCGACAGCCATATTTTTCAAAAATTCAATGACAAGTTCTCTGGCTACGTGTTTTATTTAGAAATAATTTTAAACAATGGCAAATACTTAACTATAAAAAGAAGTGTAGATGCAAACACAAAAATTTCTTTTAAGTTAAACGATACCAGCACAGATTGTTTAAATGTAACAAGTTGCGATTATGTAGATGTAGCAATAAAAAAAGCTAAGGAACAATTAAACGAATTTTTAGCTTTTGATGTTCTGCCAAATTGGGATTATAGAAAATCATTAACCTATTTCTTACGTTCACAAAAAGATTATAACGATGTTTTTCAGTTAGATAAATTTAAAGCAGGTAAGCATATTTATTGGAAACCATTTATGTTCGATTTATTAGGGTTCAATGGAACTTTATTGAACGATAAATATGTTTTAGACGATGAAATAGATGCACAAAAAGACTTCATAAAAAAAATAAAAAAGCAATATTCTGTTGATGAAGAAGAGGTTGATAAAATAAAAGGAACTATTGAATTAAAAAAAATCGAACAAATACAACTTCAAAGTGAGATTGATAATTTTACCTTTTACAACCAAGAAAGATTATTAAATAAAGAACTCGTTGAAGATATTGAAAAAGCTATTGCAGACTTAAATACAGAAGAATATAATCTACAATATGAATATGAAAAAACAAAAGAATCAATTAAAAATAAAACAAGTTTTGATATTGAGCAATTGAAAACTATTTATGCCGAAGCAAAAATTTTTTTTCCAAATAACCTTTCAAAAGATTATGAATCTTTAGTACAGTTCAACAAAGAAATAACCGAAGAAAGAAATAAATATTTAGCCGAGCAATTAGCCAATATCTCTAAGCACTTAGAAAAAGTTAGAACCGATTTAAAAACTTATGACGAAAGAAGAAACAGCCTATTATCTTTTTTAAAAGACAAAGATTCTTTTAAAAAATTCAAAACTTTTCAAATAGACTTAACAAAAATTGAAGTTGATATTACAAAGCTTGTAGATAAACTAAGCAGCATTGATAGAATTGCTACTTTAAACGAGCAAACAGAAGATTTAAAAGAAAAGCTTGAAAAACTTGTAAAAGAAATTACCACGCATATAAGAAGTAACGACAATGTAGTTTTCCCACAAATAAAAATATTATTCAACAACATTTTTCGCTACATATTTAATACACCAGCACTTATTTATATTGTTCCAAATTCACAAGGCAATATAGAATTTAAAGTAGAAGTTACAAAAGAAAATGAGATAGATATTACAGCCGAAAGTCAAGGTAATTCTTTCGAGAAAATGCTATGTATATCATTTGATATTGCTTTATTAATAGCCTATTCAAAACATTCATTCTATCGTTTCGTTTATCACGATGGTTCATTAGAAGGGCTTGATAATAGAAAAAAAGCAAATTACATAACACTACTAAAACGCCATTGTAAAGAGCATAATATTCAATATATATTCACATCTATTCAAGATGATATTCCAACAGAAATATTAAATCAATTTTCACCTAAGGAAATTTGTTTAACACTTGATGACTCTGGAGATAGTGGCAAATTATTTGGTTTTAGTTTTTAAAATATAAGCCTATCTATTTTAGTTTCTTAAGCAATAAAAAATTCATTTTTCATTTTCATAAAAATCTTATTTTAGCACTTCACTAAAAATAAATTTTATGCCAATTACTTCAGAAAAAGGACACGCAAAAAACGTTGCTAACCTTTCAAAATTAATTGAGGTATGCAAAGGGTTTGGAACAAAATACAATCCCTCCAAAACAGCAATTAAAGTAGCTAATCTTACTATCAAACTCACAACAAGTAAGCAGCAATTACAAGACACCTTAGAAACAGCTCAAGCCGAAACAACAGCTAGAAATAATAGAGCAATTGGATTTAAAGATAACAACAAATTTTCAACAAGAATTTTAGCAGCAGTTAAAGCATCCGATGCCTCTGCCGAAGCTATTGCAGATGCCGTTAGCATCAACAAAAAAATTCAAGGCGAAAGAATTACTAAAGCTAAAAAATCAAAAGCAGCAGATGGTACAGAAACAGACAATTCTATTTCAACATCTCAATTATCTTACACAAACATCGTTGACCACTACAAAAAGTATAAAACTTTACTTACCTCATTAGCAACAGTTTATATACCAAACGAAACAGAATTACAAACAGCTTCGGTAAATACATACATCAATAATTTAGAAACCTTAAACAATGCAGTTGATACCGCCCAAACAGCAGCTAGCAATTCGTTAATTGCACGTGACAAAGGTTTTTATGACCACAATACAGGTATTCCTGACACAGCACAAGCTGTAAAAGACTATGTTAAATCTGTATATGGAGCAGGAAGTGCAGAATATAAATTAGTATCAAAAATTAGTTTCTCAAAGCCTACTAAAAAATAACATCTTAGGGCAAACAAATCCCAGTAGCCACGAGGAAACTTACAGTAACCACAAGGAAACTTACAGTAGCCACAAGGAAACTTACAGTAGCCACAAGGAAACTTACAGTAGCCAC
>JASGCW010000177.1 GCA_030053945.1 Limnohabitans sp. | reverse complement strand
ACAGCCGTTTAGGACAAACTTGTTTGGACTATTACGGATGTGTAATCGGTATAAGTCATATTTCATTTGTTGATACTTTAATCTAGCCCAATCATTTTTTCTTAAAAAGTTTCGTGATAAAATATGTCTTTCCAGTGCTTTACTGTTAACAGGACAAACATAAAGATGATGCTTTATGCTGTCTAATTTTCCATTTGTATGACCACTATTTCTCTTAAATACATCTCGATTTTCAATTCCTTGATTCCCATTATGATAATATCCTATATTTTCAAGTTTAGATTTTATTTTTTCAAAATATATTTTTTTAGAATAAACAATGTCAATATCAATAATAGGTTTGGAATCCAAATTTGGAACAGCAGTACTTCCAACGTGTTCTATAGTACAGTCAAGCTCTTGTAGCCCATTAGCAATTTCGCATTTTATGGCTGCGAAGTCATTAATCCAATTTGGTGTGTATTTTTCGATTAGCATTTTGATTTTCTAAAATGATATACAAGATTTTCAGGCTTATCAAAGGTCGCGATTTTACATTATTTTTTTAAAAATTATTCTAAGAAGTAATGATCACTTCTTTATTCATAATTTTTTCAGATTTCAATACGAGGCCATTTCCATGCATAATAGATAATGAGGTAAAGGAGAATGACTTGTATAAGTGCACCCATCATCATGTGAAGCCAAGCCTCTCCTGTGAGATTAAACAATATTAGTGGAATATTAATAGCGGCAATAATGATATTAGCCCAACGATTTGCTTTAGCCGGCAAGGCAACAGATAGGAAAATCATCAGTGCAGGAGTAGTCACTATGGCGAGTGCTACCAAAAGAAATCCTTGTGAAATATCAAATATAAACACCCGGCCTTTCAGAATGTCTTCTATCTTATTTGGCATATATAAGTGGAAATAATCAAGATAGATAATTATAAACATTAAGCTGGCCCACAACGCAGCAAGTTTCAGTTTAGAACTGACTTTGATGTCTTCTAGTGAATTTTGAGGTATTTTTTGTGTTGTCACAAATTTTTAATTAAAAGTTAAATCCAAAATGAAGTCCTGGTTCAGGTGTCCATTTTGGCCATTTATCATCTTTTTCTTTAAAACCATCAGGCATTTTAGTAAAATAAGGACGGCCAGCAATACCAAGAGATGGTTCTATAAAAAACCTATCCTTAAATAGTTTAACGTGATAGCCAATGCGGTAAGTGTTGAATATAATAAACCCATCACCTACCTTATTGCCGTTTTCATTCTTATATGTTTGCCACATAGGTGCTACATGTACTGCTGCGTAAAGACCTTTCCCAAAATATCTTTGATAGGCAAGGCCAAAACCATGTTCTCTTATATATCCGGGAAATTTCTCTTCAGGTTTTCCATATGCCTTATTATAAAAAGGGTTAATGCCAAGCGGCCAAGCATGTTTCCAGGTTATTAGTTCGAGAGAAAGTACATCTTTTCCTGTAATACGATAGCCCAAATTGAGTTGAGCAAAACCGGGGGGATTTACGGTAGAGAAATTGCCTAATAAAAATAAAGTACTACCTACAAAATACTTTTTGTAGGTACTGTCTTGTTTAGCATATTGAGCTTTAACTTGTAGCGTGCCAGCCATCATTATGATTAAGGCGAAGCATAAAAATTTCTTTTGCATTATCTTTTTTAATTTGTCTTAAATGATATTGCAAAGATTGATTGGCAATGAACTTAAGCTCGTTAACTTAAGTTAAGAAAAGAAGCTACTCTTTGGTTTTTTCTAAAATCCTTGTCCTTAACCTGCTTAATGATTGTGGGGTTATACCTAAATAACTGGCTAATTGGTGTTGTGGTACGCGTTGAAGTAGGTCTGGTCTTTTTTGGAATAGATTTAAGTATCGTTGTTCAGGTGATGAAGTCTTGAATTCATCAAAATCTATTTGTTGTTTAGCTAATAATTCTTCAGATAATGTTCTGCACATTATTTCAAACTTTGGAAATTTACTGTTCATTTCTATTTCCATATCAGGATTTGAAACTGTAAGTATAGTGTCTTCTATACAGCTTATATAATACTCAGATGGAGCTTTGCTTATTACACAATGGGGTGTTAAAACTTCCATTTCAGTGTAGAAGGCAGTTGTTTTTTCTTCACCATCAATAATGTAATATTTCCGAATGCACCCTTTTAGAACAAAGTAGCTATTTTTTGATTTTTGCCCTTCTTTGAGTAATATCGACCCCTTCTTAACAGAGTGGAATATATCTAATGAAAGTATTGCATTCTTCTCTTCTTCTGTTAAAGAAATGTATTTTGATATAAAGTCAAATAGTATATTTTTCATTGCTTTTTTGTCACAGTCGTCTTTTATACTTGCCACCAAATATCAGGATTATAGGCCATATTACATAGTTCGTGTTATAAGCAGCCACTTTATTACTTGATGCAATTCTTCCTTTGTCCTGCCTTTACGCTCAATTTTTGTAACATAATGCGGATTGTTGTTGGAAAGCTCGCAACTCATTCGTCCGTTAGGTTCTCCGTCAATGAGAAATATTTTTATTGTCTTTCCGAATTTCATTATTTATTAAGTAGTAATTTCACAAATTACAGGCAGATGGTCGCTGTAGTTTATCCATTTTTCAATATCCGCTACTTCAAAATTTGCCATGCCTTTTTCAATTTCTCTTGATGCAAAAATGTAATCAATGTGATATGGTTTTGCTCTATTTCTTTGGAGAAAAAAAGTCGGTTTTGTTTCTTTTCCTTGTACCTCATTAAAATAAGAATGATACAAACTATTGATATTCATTTTGGATAAATCATTTACTACGTCCGAATGGTTCCACCATCTATCCCATTCATCCCAAATTGCATTACTATTAAAGTCCCCAGCAAGAATTATTTTCTTAAATTTTGATTTGTTTATTTCTAAATATTTCCACAATTGTCCGATGTAGCCAAAGTTCAGTGATTTGTTTTGACTTGCCCAAATACCCAATAATTGAAAATCATTATTCACTAGACAAGGCAAGAAGTGCTTTACTTCATGGTCTTTGTAAGTAACACTCCAGTTAATTAATTCAATTGTCGTTTTGTTTTTTGGAAAGATCCCAAGCCCTTTATTCTTATTGTCGCCTTTCCATAAGTAATTTCCCGCCCAAGAAATATAATGTTGATGTTTTGATAATTCTGGGTTTTCACATTCTTGGATAATATAAAGATCAGCATTAAGGTTTGAAAGATGTTCAAACTTATTCCTTAACGCACCATTGCAATTCCAAGTCACTACTTTCATTTATTATTCTGTCTTTTTACAATGAGGCATAAGATTTTGAGGCTTTAATAAGTTTTGTTTTACAATCAAGATAGTAGTATGAAGCGCGTTGTGAATGCTAGAATTTGATTATTGATTTAAGTGTGCACTCGTTGCAAACGAGTCAGTGGAGTTATTCATTGTTGTATTGTGTATTTTTATTCCTTTTTGCTGAAAGAACAAAAAAAGTCCGATTATTACCCAAACGAAAAACACGCCTGTTGTGATTAACGAAATGGAAGTAAAGTGAAGGTCTATATTTTGGAAGAGCGGTAATCCAAAATATGTTTTGGAAAATATAATTTTAAATTCTTCAAAACTGAAAATTGTCATTCCCAGATTATAAATAAAAAGTAAAGGAATAGTAAGTAAAAGTAAATAATTTCGCTTTTGTATTGCTAGAAAAATAATGGCAATAAGCGTAAAGAATATTAGTATGTAGGCAAAACAAATTTTAATCCAGTCAAAGTCAAAATTAGGAACATCTAATTTGATGTCAGAATAATTAAGTGTACCAGCAATATCTACATTCATTGGTTCGAATTTATATACTGTCATTTTTCCATTTTTCTCTATTACATTTACTGAATAAGAGAACTTTCTAGTATCCTTAAATGTTACCCAAAATTTTAATAAATACTCATAATTCCCACCATGGTGAGTAACCAAATTTGCTTCTCGTAGCTCAGTATTATGTTCCATTCCTTGCCAAATAATTGCAGCTCGCTTTAATTTATCAATATACTCTTGTTTTACGCTCTTGTCAAAATAAGCCTGATAAAAACTTTGTAACGGATAGGTATTTATAGATGCTTCAATTGCTTTTTTGGAAAATTGAATTATTTTTTCAGGAACTATCTCTTTCTTTTTACAAGATAGAAATAGTGTAGTTATAACTATCAACAATCTAAATTTTGTCATAAGAATTTGTTTACGTTTTTATTTAATTTAAAAATAAGAAAAATTATATCATAAATTATCTAAAGGGCTAATTATTAATCATAAACTTTTCAAGTTTTTGACGGCAGTATTATTTTTCATTTAAACATCTCGTCATATTCGTATTAGAATTTATATTCGGGTTGTCCTAAATATTTAATTTCTTTCTCAATTGCACTATTATCAGCAATATTTCCATCCTTCGTCAGTGTTAGTTTTTTGTTTTATTTTTCACAAATTTCTTTCAACTTGTCAAGTGCCTTTGGGTAGGTCTCATTCATATAATCCAAAAAATCTTCTGTCGTATCCAAGTCAACAGTTACTGTGGTAGTTCCGTTGTTTTCTATGAATGTGTAGTTTTCAAAACCATTTGCCCATTTTTCTACTTCTGGTCCTTCCGTTATTTCTACGTTCGCTTTTACTAGCCCGTAATGTCGAATTGAAATAAATTGATTAGGAATGTTATCAAATATTTCCGAAACCATACCGCTCTTTTCTCCCTTTTCATCTGTTCCTATAAATAATATTTTACTGCCTTTATTCCAACTGCCGTCATAGCTAGATGTAGGATTGAACAAAGCAGTCCATTGCTCATAAGTTAACTTGTTGCTAATGCCTAGCATTATATCGTATACTTTGTATGCAGGTGCAGTAATGCTAATTTTGAAGTGTATTTTTTTCATAATTATAAATTGATTTTTTTAATAGTTAACTTCTTAGAATCTTTTCAATCTTACGTCCTTTCGCCAATTCGTCTACCAGCTTGTCTAAATACCTTGCTTGTTTAGTTAATGGATTTTCAATTTCTTCTATTCGATAACCACAAATCACCCCTGTTATGAGTTCGGCTTTTGGATTCAATTTTGCTGTCTTAAAGAATGTTTCGAAAGTGACTTTTTTGTCTATGAGTTCTTGCAGTTTTTCATTATCAAAATCGGTCAGCCACTTTATTACTTGATGCAATTCTTCCTTTGTCCTGCCTTTACGCTCAATTTTTGTAACATAGTGCGGATAAACTGAAGCAAATGTCATTTTTGCTATTCGTTCATTGTGTTCAGGTGTTATTTTCATTTGTCAATTTTTTTAAACCATTTTTGAACTGAAGGTTTTCGGTGTGTACATCCTGACCA
>JASGCW010000176.1 GCA_030053945.1 Limnohabitans sp. | reverse complement strand
GGGAAGTAACAGATTAAAAATTGCATTACGCAATGCAGCCAATGCCATTGGAAATCTAAAGGATACTCATTTATCTGATTTCTTCAAAAGAGTTTTATATAGAAGAGGACGAACAGCAGCCATTAGTGCTACTGCAAGAAAACTTGGTGTTATTCTATGGACAATGATTGTAAAAAAAGTACCCTATCAACCACCTACCCAATATCTGTTTTTAGATGAAAAAAGAAAACTCAAAATAGTGAAACAAATTAGAAAAACTATTGCTAAGTTTGATATATCGACTACTGATTTGCATATTGCAACAGATTGATTTTCATAGCACGATTTGCACGTTAGTCAGAAGTGTGAAAAAACAATAAATTAATTAAAATAGAATGGAATGGAATGAAAGCCATATTAATATCCTTGCTTCTTATAGTCTTTACAAGTTGTCAGCATTTTTTAAAGAATAAGAAAACACAAAAAACTAATGCACAACAGGTTGAGACAAAAAATATTGCGAATGAGTTTTCATATTGGGTTGAAGCTGTAAATAGAAAAAATATTTACTCTATTAAAGACTTTTATTTGCCAGAATCAATAAAAATAATCTCATCAGATAGCAAGTTAAGTGGGCCCACCGAAATAGCTGAATATTATGCGCTACACTCGGATGACATAAAATCAATTTCATCGCTATATCTCGTAAAAGCAAGTAAGGAAAAGAATATCGACTACGAACTGATTAAATACGAAACTCAAAATGGAAGATCATATGCTGAACTATTAATTTGGAGATTAAAAAACGGGAATAAATATAGAGAATTTGAATTCGTATCAGAAGTATCTGAAGAAACAAATAATAATGAAGAACCTATAACTAAGAGAAGAAACTTATGGGTAGAATTATGTAATACTCATAATCCTAAAAACCTTGTAAATACGCTGTATAGTTCTAATAGTATTTATTTCAACCATAAGCCAATAATTAACGGACAAGAAAACCTAATTAAGGAATATTCATATATGAAAGATGAAAATTATAAACTTACACTTAACCCTCTAAAGATGTTCTTTGTTAATGACAAATTAGTTTATGAAATTGGCCAATGCGAAGGAACTTATAAGGGCAAATACATCCTTGTCTGGAAAAAAGAAAGCGATGGAGAATGGAGAGTTTTTATTGATTCAAATATTTAAAATTAAATTTTAACACTCAAAAACCAACGAACCGCCAACACGAACTGTGCATAAAAACAAATAAGCCAAGCTGTTTTTTTAATAATTCCTGTCGAACATAGATTCATTTTTTTCCACGCCAAAAACTTGTTTTAAAAGCTTATTTGCTACTGCAATAACAGCCAGTTTTTATTCTTTGTTTTTACAACCAGCCGGTCAAATAATTCTTTTCTTCCCACCCGAGTCTTCCTTCCACTTTGGCAATGTATCCACCAGCAGCGAATACCAATAAAATGAATTTAGTGGAGGTACTACTTGTTTTCTGTAGTGTTAACTAAGCAAAAAAAATTAAAAAAGTAGTATGATATAGTATTGTTTATACTTTTACTGCATGTGCAAGAATACATGAAATAGTATCATATATAGATATATCTTTGTTTGCTTATGGTTAACAAATAGGGAAGAAATTTCCTGCAGCCATTAAGTTAATTTATTAACCTTAAATTTGATTGTATGTCAAAAAAGAACGCTGAACCTAGGAAGAATAAGCCAACCAAAAAGAAAAGCTCAGCACAGAAGAAAGCGAATCCAAAGAAAAAATTACGCTAAGACGAAAATATAATGAGCCCGGTTAACAGCCGGGTTCCTTATACTCCCAGCTATCCATAGTTTATTTTCTGAAGAACAAAGGTTAAATGTTTAGCGCTATCCTGAGTTTGCAACTCAGGATGACATCATACTATTAAAAGAACTATAAGGATAGCGGGGAGATTTGGATAAGATTGAGTGCACAAATGAATACTTAGATTTCGTACAAAAAGCGAAACTCCTAAACTGCATAAACTTTCGCTTTTTGTCCGGATTTGGGGCAAAAAGCGAAATAAAACCTATTTTTAGGGCTAAGCGAGTTTCGCCAATACACTCGTTGGGCGTCATACTAAAAAGACACCGACAAACTCAAATCAACCTGACTAATTAATTATCTTTGCGAAAAGAAAAAATGAAAGAATCAATACATATAAAGAACTTAGGTCCAATAAAAGACATTTTTATTGAAGACATTAAGCCATTAACTGTTTTAATTGGTGAATCTGGGAGTGGCAAAAGCACATTAATGAAAGCTATCGCTTTGTTTCGTTGGCTTTACAAAATGCACAATATTCGTTCATACCTTAAGAGAAGTAAAGTCTCAAAAAGCCCATTTAGGTTTAGAATGGATACCTACTTTAAAAATTGTGGATTTGATGAGTATTTAAAAAACAATCCCGAAATTATCTATACAGTCGAATTTTCAGACAACAGAAAATACACGCTTCATTTTGCAAAAAATAAACTTACAGGAACTGGAGACAAAGACTTAGTTCAAACTCAAGACTTGTATTATAACAAACTAAGCTTCATTTCGGAAACAAGAAATATAATTCCACTTTGGGCAGAGAGAGGAGCTTCACTAACAGGTGGATATTTAGGATTTTATTTCCACGAGGTTTATAATGACTTTGACTTAGCTTCTGAGAATATTAAAGACCTTGACATTAATTATTTAAACCTGAAGTTGTCAGTTAAAAAAGTTCAGTCAAATAAAAAGTACTTCATTCAAGCTCCAAACAAAGAATATGAACTTACACTTAAAAATAGCTCGTCAGGAACTCAAAATGCTATTCCAGTAACCTTAATTGCAGAGCACTTCTCAAAACACTTTGATTTTGAAGAAGCTTTCAATAGGTCTTTATTGAACTTTCTTTCCAAAACAGATAATTTGACTGATTTTAAGCCTGTTAAAAATCTTGGTGACATCAAAAAGAAATTGTTTATCCACATAGAAGAGCCTGAACTAAGTTTATTTCCAGAAGCACAATGCGAGTTAATAAGTGATTTAATTTCCAAATGCTTTGTGTCAAATTCTAATTCAATAGATTTAATTTTTTCAACTCACAGTCCATATATAATAAATCACTTAAACCTATTAATCAAAGCATCCGATTGCAATCAATTAGTTGACGGAGCAAAAATTGAATTTGAGAAGATTGCAGTTTACCAAGTTGATGAAGGAAAAATCGAAGATTTGATAGTTAAGAATCAAAGAATTATCAATACAAATTCCCTATCAGACACGATTAATAACATTTACGACAAATACAATCAATTAGACAAAGATGGAAGACTTATTGAGAAATGATTACACAGCTCACTATGGTCTTCCTGTTTGTAATGAACCAAATTTGGTAATTCAAACAACTGAGACATATTTTGAGATTGAAGATACTGTTACAAGGGAAATTGCTCTTCACACAATAAATGGAGATGGGATGGCACGATTCTCTAATCCGAATGCATCAGCCATTACGATTGCAAATTATGACAAGTTTGTAACGAGTTTATCCAACCATTTTCAAAATGGTAGAAAGAGATGCGATATAATTGTATGTGATGACGGAAGAAACTTGATTTTGGGCGAAATAAAAGACAGTCCAAATATTAAGCAACATAGAAAAAAGGCGAAAAAACAGCTTTATGAATCATTAAACACCCTTATGGCTGTTCCACAGTTTTTAGCCCTAGCAAATAATAAGACTATAAAAAGGTGCTGTTACTTTAACAAGCAGACGAGTTCACCAGCTTTGCTTACAGCTACTGCTGCATTTAATAGACTTTCATTAATTATCCAGGACGGTTTTCAAATGAGCCATCCAGCAATTGAAGGACAAAATTTTGAGTTTTGGGAATATTTAGATGGACATACTTTGACGCTGACATAGAAGAAGTACGAACGCCCAACACGAACTGTGTAAAAAACCAAATAAATCAGGTCAAATTTTTTGAATAATTATCTTGGTACATTACACCAGATTTAACCACAGCAAAAACCTGTTTTAAAAGTTTATTGCACACAGCAATAATTACCAGTTTTTATTTTTTCCTTTGGCTACTAAACGATCATACAGTTCTTTACAAGCGGCATTGGTTGCCTTGGCATTTAGAGCACACAACTTGCCCCGCCTGTGCGGGGTATACAAGGTATGCCTTAGTTGTTTACCACCAATTTTACTAATCCTTACTCTGCCTCTAATGCTTTTTTCCACTAGTATATTCTTTTGGACTAAGCCCTGCATAACTAATCAGTTGCTGGTAAGATTCGGTGTGTTGAAATGCTTGGGTAAATACTATTAAAATTGCTGTGGCTCTTTTGCCAATACCCTTAACGCTTTGAACAGTTTTTACTAAATCTGGTTGCCAAGATTTAAGTTTTTTGTCTAATTCAGCTTCCAATTTTTTAAGTTCTGCCTTCAAATTT
Organism: Limnohabitans sp.; assembly: GCA_030053945.1. Taxonomy (GTDB): domain Bacteria; phylum Bacteroidota; class Bacteroidia; order Flavobacteriales; family Flavobacteriaceae; genus Flavobacterium. The sequence continues at coordinate 952 of JASGCW010000176.1, read as the reverse complement.
TTGATAATGTTCTTATATGATTTTATCACAACAGCACTATCTATTTTTAGCTTTTCAGCAGCATATATTTTATTGTTAAAACAAACAACTTCGTTTGTTAAAGATTCAATAGCATTGTTGATTTGTTTACACTCAAAGTATTGCTGGCACGGCATTTTGTATTGCGCTGGTTTCCTTTCAATACCATACATACAAATATGTTTAGCATCTTTTTTATCGGATTTGCTACGCTCTAAATTCATTTGAATATAGCGTTTAATTTGCAAAGCATTTACTACACTATAGCTACAGTTGTTTTCGTGCAAAAAGAAACATAATGGCAAATGAAAAGTACCAGTAGCTTCCATTACAAAATGATAATTCGAAGGACAGTACTGTAACAATTGTTTAAAGCCAGTAATGTTGTTGGGTAGCTGATGCCAAGCAAAATTGTTGTCGGCTGATTGAACACAAATGTCAAAAGTTTCGGCACTCATGTCAATGCCTCCATAAAAAAAATTTTGAACTCATTTTTTCTTTTTTTTGAACGATTGAATAGATTTAATATTGCTATGCAAAAAACAAAAAATGGAAGAACATTCTTGCAATTGTTATCATCCTAGCACAAGCTCTTAGTGGCTTAACGAACTGTACAACATAAAGCAAGAAAGGGGCAGGGATAAGCGTGTTGAACAAGCTTTATGCTTAATGGGTTTGACTATTTTATTCTGCCTCTGTTCTTTCAAAATATTTGTTATTGAATAATAGTAAAATTAATAAAATGCGAACATAGGAAGGGTTTGGCAAAATTGGGGCAGAAGTGCTATATTTGAGTATTGGAATTCTAATCAACATTTGTGCTAAATTGAACATTTGTACTTCTAATTCCCCAACTTCGCAAAGCCCCAAAACGTCAGACTGTGAAAAAACTAAATTCCAATTCGTTGTTTTAAATTTCGTTGCTAAAATGATT
>JASGCW010000175.1:2344-5419 GCA_030053945.1 Limnohabitans sp. | reverse complement strand
GGTTGACTAAAAATTAAATTTAAATGAGAAAACAAATTAAAAACTATTTATTAAATATAATTACATTTATATTGTGTACGCTTTCTGTAAATGCTCAAACGACCGTTTTGCCAATTAATTCCTATGGAGTTTGGGACAGATCAAATGCCTATAACATTTCAGTTAATACTGATTACAATTATTTGCGAGGTAAAAGTGCCGATGTAAACTGGGAAGATGTGCAACCAAATAACTCAAATCAATACGATTGGTCTGAGATTCAAACTATATTACAAGCAGCTGACACTAACAATCAGATGGTTAACATAAGTGTAGGAGTTGGTCCTGATGCTCCAGTTTGGATTTACGCTAATGGTGTGCCGAGTGTCACTACTAATGATACACAACATCCAAATTGGACACAATATCCGTATTATTTGGACATCGATTATAAAACATATTATTTCAATATGATAGAAAGTTTTGGCAATTTCTTACGAACACTTCCTTTAAATTTATTCAGTAAAATTGCCTATGTTCAGGTAAAAACGGGATGCACAGGTGATGAAGTTGCCTATAAGGGAGTCACACTAAATTCTACTTATACTATTTCCGATAATCAATGGCGTGCGTTCCGTTTAGAAGTATTTGAAAAATTTAGACTAACGTTCAACACAGGGAATAGTAACACCCAAATTGGACTTCTTTTTAATAATATTGATCCTGTAGACGAACCTTTAGAATGGCAATGGGTTACCAATAATGTTACTTATGGATTTGGTGCCAAAGGCGGAGCATATGCTAGAGGGCATCATCTTTCAGATGAATTAGATTTTAAAACTACTTGGACACCTTATCTTGTTAATCCACAAGGATTACATTTATTTTCTGCTGCCGAAATGGATCAAACATGGACTAAACCATTGTACCAAATTAATGTTCCATTAGGCTTTTATTGGGGCGCATTAAGCGGACTTAATACAGGGCTTTCGGTTTGGCTTGTTACCCAAAGTGCTTTGCAAGAAGCACAAACAAGACCCGAACTACATGACGTTTTTAAGATGTTTAATAAATATTCCAAACAAGTATATCCTAATACAGCAGATGCTGCATATACCATTTTTCACGAAGGGTTAAATTCTCAAAATACCGTTAAATTTCCAGAAAATATTTATGGTCAAGCCAACCAATCAAATCAAGCTCGTTATACTGCAATATGTAATGCTTATTCAGCTAGAGGTGCACAAATGGATCATGTATTTGCGGCCACTAAAGGTCAAGTTTGGCAACGTGATCAGCAAACAGGGTATAATGATGCTGGATGGAATATTGAAGAGGGGAATTACGAAAGATGGATTACTCAAATAAATCCAGATTTAACATCAATAGGTCTTTTCAGGGTAAGAGGCGTTTTAAATTCAAACTCATCAAAGTACGAACGTTTTGCACGTTCTTTTGAAAATAGCAGTGGTAAAGACACTATGTATTTTAAATTCGATTCGGATGTGTTTTCACTTTCATATCCGGACAGTTTAACATTTAAAATTACGTGGCTAGATAAAAATCCAAATTCGACCTGGGCATTAAAATACTATAATTCATCTGGCTTACAGACTGCGTTAAATATAACAGGAATTGGTGATAATCAGTGGAAAACAACTAATGTAACCATACAAAATCCGATTATTAACCAAAATGGCGTTTTAGGTTCTGATTTTATGTTGGTAAATACAGATAATATTGACGATATTTTTCATGGTATTGAGGTAGATATTACCCGAACAGGTACCTTATCTTCTATTGATTATAATTCTGAAAACTCTGAAACATTAATTTTCCCCAACCCAACATCGTCTATAATTTATTGGAATAAAAATATTGTGTCAGATGAAATTATTATTTATAATTCAAAAGGGCAAGTAGTTTCAAATATCAATAAACCTGAAAACAATTCATTTAGCTTAATAAATTTGGAGAAAGGGATTTATTTTATTGTATTTCTTAAAGAGAAAAAAAGAGTATTAACCAAGAAAGTAATAAAAGAATAAAAGGTGCTATAATTAAAAACAAAGCCAGCAGCTAACAGCCGTTTTGCAAAAGTGGGGCATTTGTGCTAAATTGAGCATTTGTGCTTCTAATCCCCCACTTCGCCAAGCCCGAAATCGTTAGCACTTATTTGAGAAAAATATGAATAACAAAAAAACTTATCTTTTTTTATTAATGACCATTATTTGGTCTTGGACTTTTTGGTTTATTGGATTAAATCTTCTTGCGAATGGAATTAATCAAGAATCAATTGGAAAATTTTTAATATTCTTTTTTACTGGTGTTTATGGACCTTCAATTAGTGCTATTGTAACAACTTTTATCTTTGACGGATTTGCAGGTGTATTGAGTTTACTTAGGAAAATATTTATTTGGAATATTCCTTTTAAAAACTATTTATACATAATTCTTTTACCTATAATTTTTGTAATTATTGGAATTGGATTTTATAACATATTTATTGGAGATATCGGGGGTTTTGACCTAATGGCTTTTCTTTCGATTCCGACTATATTATGGGCTGGATTTTATGCTGGACCTTTAGGAGAAGAACTTGGATGGAGAGGTTTTTTATTACCCGAATTACAAAAAAAACATACAAACTTAAAAAGTGCAATCATAATTGGAGTTATATGGTTCATTTGGCATATTCCACTTTGGTGGGCACCATTTGGCACTTTAGTTAGCGGAGAATCAATTTCTTTTTTACCTGTAATAACGTATTTTCTGATGCTAATCTGTTTATCAATAATAATCACTTGGTTAGTAATTAATTCTAAAGGAAGTGTTCTAGTTGCAATCTTATTTCACTTATCCATTAATGCAGGAATAGCTTTGCTGTTTTTCCCTGAATTAAATATGGATTTCAAAAAAGTACATTTATTATCCAGCATCGGAATGTTGATATTTACTGGATTTTTAATAGTAAAGAATAAATTAAAAACAAGTGCCAACATTGTATAAGAGCAATAGCGGGTGCAGTTGTAAATTCAAGGTCTGTGCATATATTAAACTTTTGTGGTGGCGGATAGGTAATCACCTTGAAATCCG
>JASGCW010000175.1:0-2244 GCA_030053945.1 Limnohabitans sp. | reverse complement strand
AAGCCAACGCATTTGCATCACATTTAATTTTACCCTAACGCACCAAGCCCACCCTACAAGTGGACAAAGTGAATTTTGAAACAACATAGTAGCAAACATCCCATTTAAAAATTGTAAATTTGCTACTCAATTAGAAAAAATATTTTACAGTTTAATACTTGCGAATTTTAAGAATAGATAATGACACAAAAACAATTAGAAGATTATCTCTGGGGAGCAGCCAACATTCTACGTGGAATGATTGATGCGGCTGACTTTAAACAATATATTTTTCCACTATTGTTTTTCAAACGAGTTAGCGACTTGTGGGACGAAGAATACCAAACGGCATTAGAAGGAAGTGACGGTGATTTAAGCTATGCTCAATTTTCCGAAAATCATAGATTTCAAATACCTTCTGATTGCCATTGGGAAGATGTAAGAAAGAAAACTATTGATGTAGGAGCATCTTTACAAAAGGCATTAACTGGCATTGAGAAAGCCAATTTCGACATGCTACACGATGTGTTTGGCGATGCCCAATGGACTAACAAACGCAGAATGAGTGATGAAAAAATGCTTGACCTAATTGAGCATTTTAGTAAAATGAAACTCACTATTGCCGAAGTGCCTCACGACATTATGGGCGAAGGTTACGAATACCTGATTAAAAAATTTGCAGACGACAGCGGGCATACCGCAGCCGAGTTTTACACCAACCGAACCGTTGTAAAACTAATGACATAAATTACCGACCCTAAAAGCAGCGAAAGCATCTACGACCCTACTTGCGGCAGTGGCGGTATTTTGCTGAGTGCCGCTTTGCATTTGAAAGAGCAAGGCAAAGAATATCGAACACTGAAACTATATGGACAGGAACTCAACCTCATTACCTCTGCCATTGCCCGCATCAATATGTTTATGCACAATGTAGATGAGTTTTTGATTGTGCAGGGCGACACCTTAGACAGCCCGCAGATATTGGAGAACGACGAACTGAAAAAGTTTGACGTGATAATGGCGAATCCGCCATACAGCGTAAAAAAGTGGAGCCAAAGCAAATGGATGAACGACCCTTTTGGACGCAACATTTGGGGAACGCCACCACAAGGCTGTGCCGACTATGCTTTTCAGCAGCACATCATGAAAAGCCTGAATACTCAAACAGGCCGTTGCGTAGTGCTTTGGCCACATGGTGTTTTGTTTAGAGACAGCGAAGCCGAAATACGCAAACGCATGATTGAGGAAGATTATGTAGATGCTGTAATTGGTTTAGGCAAAAACCTGTTTTACAACAGCAGCATGGAAAGTTGTTTGCTGGTGTGCCGCATGAAAAAACCAAAAGAAAGAAAAGACAAAATTATTTTTATTGATGCAAAAGATGAACTACGCATAGAACGCACCAATGCCTGGCTGGAACCGCAACACAGAAAAAAGATAAGCGAAGCTTATTGGAAGTTTGAAGATGCTGAAGGTTTTGCCAAAATCATGAGCAATAAAGAAGTATTAGAAAATAACGGAAATTTGAGTTTGCAACTTTATGTAAAGCAAGTTGCCTTGGTAAACGAACATGACACCGAAACCTTAATTGCAAATATTAAAACTGGGCAAAAACAAATCAATGCTTCATTAGACAACTTATTTTCTCAACTAAAAAACATTGGCATTGAAGCATGAGCAAACTAACCGCAAATACTAACCTCTATTCGCAGATTTCCCAGCTCTTACAAGCTGCAAGGCTTAATGTTGTTCGGGCTGTAAACGCTACAATGGTAACTACCTACTATGAAATAGGAAGAACCATAGTAGAAGATGAACAGCAAGGTAAACAACGTGCCGAATATGGCAAACAAGTTTTGAAAGAGCTTTCAAAACAACTTACACTTGAATTTGGAAAGGGATTTTCAACAGATAACCTTGAAAATATGCGTCGGTTTTTTCTTACTTATTCAATTTCCGAGACAAATTCTCGGAAATTGGAAAGAGAACCTACTTTAAATTCTTTACCAATATTAACAACCTCACAAAGTCAAACAAATTCCGAGACAAGTTCTCGTAAATTCAATTTATCATGGTCGCATTATATAAAACTGATGCGTATTGAAAATCCCAATGAGCGGAGTTTTTACGAAATAGAATGTGCGGCTAACAATTGAACACTTAAAGAACTCAAACGCCAATTTGATAGCAGCCTATGCGAACGCTTAGCTCTCATGCATAAATCCCGTAGGGATAAAATATCGGTAACAAATGAAATACACAGAA
>JASGCW010000056.1 GCA_030053945.1 Limnohabitans sp. | reverse complement strand
CGGGAGTGGTTATTTCTTCAAATTTCTTTAAATATTTTTAAAAGCGAATGCCCTGTAAATCTATGTCTTTAAAAAAAAATTCAACTAAACTTTCTTTAAACTTATCTTATGAGACCATACACTGTGAACACTGTGAACACTGAACACTGAACTATGAATACTGAATAAAAATCTATATTTGTAAAATCATTACAGCAACTATGAACATATTATACGGAGTACCGGGCGAGGGGATGGGACACGCCACAAGAAGTAAAGTTATTATCGATTTTTTATTGGAACAAAACCATAATGTACAAGTGGTGTCAAGTTCAAGGGCATACCAATTCCTTAATAAGAACTTCCCAAAACGTGTTCACGAAATTGAAGGAATGCATTTTGCATTTAAAGATTCTAAAGTATCTAAAACAGGTACGGTGCTATTGAATGTAAAAAATGCGTCCAAACTTTTATTCCAAAACTTTACTGAGTATTTGCAATTAAAGAATAATTTTAAACCTGATTTGGTCATTAGTGATTTTGAAACCTTTACGACTTTGTTTGCCAAGAAACACGATTTACCTTTGCTGAGTATCGATAATATGCAGGTCATCAATAGATGCAAATTGGATATTCCTATTCCTAGTTCGGAGAAGAATAATTATACTATTTCCAAATCGATAGTCAAGGTTAAAGTGCCCAATGCCCAACACTATTTTATCAGTAGTTTTTTTGAAGCTCAAATTCTAAAAGAAAACACCACGATTGTACCTCCTATTATAAGAGAAGCGATTATTAACGCCCAACCGCAGGGGGGTAATCACATCTTGATGTACCAAAGTTCTAGTAATATCAACAAAGTGACAGAAGTTTTGCACCAAATTCCAGAATATACTTTTTATGTGTACGGATTTAATAAAGAATTAGTAAACAAAAATATCATTTTTAAGACCTTTAGCGAAGACGGATTTGTTTCCGATTTGGCTTCGGCAAAAGCTGTTATAGCTAATGGTGGCTTTTCCTTTATCTCTGAAGCCGTATATTTAAAAAAGCCTATTTATTCCTTCCCATTACAAGATCAGTTCGAACAATTTGTCAATGCTTCTTATATAGAAAAACTTGGCTACGGTCGCCATTTTGAACAGCTTACCGCCGATAATCTAAAAGCTTTTTTGTTTGATATTACTAAGTTTAGCGAAAATTTGGAGTCGTATGCTCAAAATGAGAATGAGGTCTTGTTTGAGGGGTTGAAGGGGGTTTTGCAAGAGAATTTATAAGATTCACAGCTAGAAGTTGAAAAAAGAACATATAAAGTTGAAATAAAAGATTCAATGGGAGTAATTTTGTCTGATACAATTGTAAAAATGAATTCAAAACAGAAATATATCTACCTAGAAAAAAAATAGATGTGAGAAAAAACTTCTTATATTTTAAGAAATTGAAGTTTGAATAAATTAAATAAGTTGTTTAAGAATTTTGTTAATTAGAAATTTATATTTTAATTTTTTATGGGATTTAATTTTTCAGATTTAATTTTAGCGAAGAAAATTTCGAATAATAGAGTATTCTTATCTATAATGCTCATAATATCACTAATTTCTTGTAATGTTAAAAACAATAATTTAGGGGGATTTGAAGTTGATTATGATCACAATAACTTTAAGTGTTTAGTTATAAATAAGACAGACAGAATTACTTACATAAATTCTATTCCATGCAATACAATCGAAGTAACATATGCTAAGGGAGATATTGTAAAAAAAGAAATTATCGGTTATGGCGGTAATATTATAGAAGCGATTATTGATGACTGTAAGTCAAATGATAATTTTATAATAATCAAACAATTACCGATTTATGATATTTGTGATTTTGATAAAATCACAATAAATCAATGTGAAGAAAAACTAAATAACTATAAAAAATATTGCTATTGGATTATACAAAAAAATATAAATACAATCTACGGTCCTTATAGCAAAGACATTTTTGAAAATGAAATAAATACAAAAAATATAGGATTGAAATTCGATAACTAAAAAAGTTATAAATTTTCTGCCAGAAACAGTATATTAAAATTAGCTGAATGTACAGCGTGCAGTGAAGGTAAGAGATCATTGCAATTTAATGAAATACATTATGATGCTATTTTTTGTACTAGTTTGATATTCGCTTTTCTACCTAGTTTTTTTATAAAAAAAGCAAATTATAATTAGAGAATTGCATAGATAAACAAAAAGAGTTATATACTGAAAATGAATAGTTTTTGATTTATAATGAAAAAGGAAAATTTACATAATGAAATATCAAAATCTGTCCAAGCCCTTTTAAAAATGGCACGTGAAAAGTCATTTAATACTATATCAGATAATTGTAAATATATACTTTCCGAGATTATACCAAGTGATAAAAGTTCATATGAACAAAATACAATCCGTAAGATATTAAATGATAAAAAAGAACCACTATCATTTCCTGAATTTATCAGAAAAGTTGAAGTTTTATATTCTGATTTATATGATGTTAATATCTATATTTATAATGCCCGAAAGAAATTGACGATTATAGAAATACAATATTTTTTGCGTTCCAGTTTAGACAAAGAATATCAAAAACAATTATCATCATATAAGACAATGCTACATTGTAAAATAGATCTGCCACCTTATGCATCAAACAATGAAATGAAGTTTGATATCAATTGGCAATTAGGAACTTTTCATCATAAATGGAATATGTTTTGGTGGAAAATAAAAAAAATAATATGTAAACTACATTAATTTGTCTATGGATACTATTAATGAAATATATTTTGGAGATAAAAATACTTTTGGGATTAGATACATTCCTAGCGATTTTGATGCTGCTCAAAAAAAACTTTCGCTTATTGCCATTTGGTTTTAAATGGACAAATTTTAGGAAATATAGAGGAACCAAGTTATTTGAGTACTTGGAAATCTGCCGTTCATAGACTTCAAGAAAAAATCAAGAATGATTTTGATTTGTTATGGCATTCCGAGTTTGAAAATAGAAATGACATTGAATTATTTGAATTAATTTGGAAAGCTGATCAACAAGAAGAAGATTATAATCCACAATTCACTTATTTACCAGTACTAGAAAATGAAATTTGGAGTAATTGTCATATTGCAATTGATGAAACTATAGACGCGTTTTTAATCGCAATCATTAAACAACAAAACAATCAAATTAAATTTCTTTGGCAAGGTTGGAGAGAACCTTGTCCAGAAGATAAAATTGACAAATTGTATTCTATAGTTGTTGATAGACAATTTGTTATTGAAGTTATACAAGAATTTTTAAATGCTTTAGAAAAGAATTTAAAAAATCTTATCCCGAAATTAGCGTAAATGTAAATACGGGATAAGAAAACAATGTGAATTATTTATACTGTTGTTCGCAATTATTTTTTAATCACAAGTTGTTTGTAAACTTTATTCTCTTTTGTGGTTATATGTAGTATATAGGTTCCTGAATTCAATACATTAATAGAATAGGAAGATTCATCCATTTTTGAACTAAATACTTTTTGATTAAGTAAATTATATAAGGAAACTTCTTCGATAGCTATGTCTTTATGCTCAATATTTAATATGTCAGTTATAGGATTAGGATACACATTAAAATCTGCTTTGGTAAACTCTTGATTGTTTAAAAGCGTAAAATCATAGCAACTACTTGTTACCGAGTGTCCTTGGCTGTTAGTTACAATTACTGCATAATGTCCGTTTTGACTTGGGCTAAAATTTTGACTAGTTTCACCAGAAATAGGTTGGTTTGCATTGTCACAATCTATCCATTGGTAACTGGCATTATTTTGACTCGCTTTTAGCGTATTTCCTTCACGAATAATTATACAAGATAATACCTCAAAAGTTTCTGTAATAGATCGACAAGTATTAATGTTGCTTTCTACAGTATATGTTCCTCCTTCAGAAACAGTAATAGTTTGTACAGTACCTATAATACTAGTACTAGGAGCAGGACCTCTCCATATATAACTATCATAACTATTTGCAGCAGTCAAATTTACTGTATTGTCAGGACATAAGTCTATATTACTAGTATAGATACAACTTGAAACATTAATAGTTACTTCCACTGGTACACCTTGCGCATTCGAACAGTTTGTGTTGCTTGGTTCATCTGTATAAATAGTATTGTTAGCATCAGTATAAGTGCCAAAAACTTGATTTAATAGTTTATTGGTACAAGCATTTTTATAATCTTCACAGTTAGTACTAGCGGCAATTTTAATAATTATAGTATTTTGATTACTACCTGTTACCACTAAGTTATCAGGAATAGTAAAAACCAATTGACGGGTGAAAGGAGTATAAGTATATGTAACCCCAGCAGGTAAAGTTAAATCGGTTACATAATCAAAAGTTACGTTTTGTGGTAAAATAGTTTTTAATGTAAGTGATTTCATATCGCCATTCCCTACATTAGAAAAATCTATTTTATATTGAAAAGCTCCGCCCATTGGTATATTTCCTGAAATAAGATTCCCGCTTAGGTCAGTAATCGTTTCAGTAGTTTTTAATTCTGGTCTGTTATTAGTAATTGCAATTGCGTGAAAATACGGAAGATAGGTGTCCAATCCACCTAACATTATAGTTACATTATTCGCTCCATTTGCGATTACAGAATTACCTGCGTTGGGTATATTGATTTCTCCAATATCAATACCAAGTGTATTTGAGCTATTCGGTAATCTATTTGTAATGATGCCATTAATAGAGTTTATAGAACTATTAAAAAAGTTATTATCTGGGCGATTGCTATTAGATTGAGCGATATTGTTAATTTTTATATAATCACCCATTATAGCATAGTCTCCTTCAAGAGTTGAAAAAGCATATTTGGCTTGAACTGAACCAGTAGATGGTGTGTTAAATCCACTTATATTAAAACTTACTGGAGTAGTGTTATTTGTAAAAATAAAATCATCACCGCTTGTGATTGATTTATACGTTCCTTCAGGATCTGTATATACAATAAATAATGACCAACCAGCAGCTAGACCAGAAGAACTATTTACACCTTGGCTAGATATAATGTTTGCAACTGTATAGGTTCCTGTTGGATTACTAGTACTATTAATTTGACTTGTTACATCAGCAAAACACACATAAGGTTTTGTATTTGTTGTTGTAATAGGAGTTGCATTAGCATCATAAATAATTTGTCCAGTAATATCAAAATAATTACTGCTGTTAGGAATTTTTAATTTGACTTTATTAATATTTGTTCTATCACTGTCTTGATAAATAGCAGTCCAATATAAGGCAGCATATTTTATACTATTACAATTGGAGCTAAAGTTTGTAATTGTAAAATCACTACTACTGGAATTAAATGTTGAAGCATCGCCATCAATATCTATATATTCCATATTTTGCCCATTATTGTTTGCTGTTCCATCATATGGCATATCCGTAGTTTCGGTAGCTGTTTTCCTGTTCAATATATTGTTTCCAATAATTTGAAAATCACCTTTTACAGTACTTTGATATCTTGTACTATATGGAACAAAAATTTGAGAATATGATTGGGCTGTCGTCAAAATAAAGAGACAAAGTATCCCTAAGGAGAAATTTTTAGATTTCATTTTTAGCTTTTTAGTACAAAGCTATGTTTTTTTAATTTATTATTTGCATTCTATGAGTGTATGGCTTATTTCATTGATTGAATAGTATGGTTTAATTATTTTATAAATCTAATTTTCAACAGCGTAAAATAATTGCGTAGTTAATATTCATTTTTGTGCTAAAAAAATAATAACAATTAACCCTTAAACAATTAACAAAATGAACACCTATATTGACATAGGTATAAACCTAACAAATCGCCAATTTGAAGGCGAAATAGATGAAATTATTCAAAACGCACTCGATGCCGATGTAGAACAAATGGTGCTTACAGGTACAAGTGTGAAGAACAGTATCGAGTCGGAAAAAATTGCAGCCGATTATCCGCATACATTATATAGTACTGCTGGAATTCATCCGCACGATGCGAAAAGTATGAATGAACAAAGTATTTCTACATTACAGAAATTACTCCAAAAGAAACACGTGGTTTCAGTAGGGGAGTGCGGACTCGATTTTGACCGAGATTTTTCTCCACGTCCCATCCAAGAAAAATGCTTCAAAGCACAATTAGAACTAGCTATTGAAGTGCAAAAACCACTCTTCTTGCACGAACGAGAAGCTTTTGACCGATTTACTTCTATTTATAAAGAATATCAAAGTAAACTTCCTAAAGGTGTGGTGCATTGCTTTACAGGTTCTTTAAAAGAAGCCAAATACTATCTTGATAACGGATTTTATCTTGGTTTTACAGGAGCAATTTCAGATGTAAAAAGGTTTGAACAGCTTAAAGAAGTGATTTCGTATGTCCCTCTAGACCGAATGATGATTGAAACGGATGCTCCTTTTATGTTGCCAAAAAATGTACCTCGTCACCAACTAACAAGGTACAATGAACGCCGTAATGAGCCTGCTTTTTTACCTTTTGTCGCTCAAACAATTGCGCAAATTAAGAAAACTTCAATTGCAGATGTTTCAGAAACTACTACTGATGTAGCTAGAGATTTTTTTAGGATATGATTTGTTGATTATCATCTTTTATATTGATACTTGGTTTGTAAGGTAAATTCTATTTGATTAAAGAGTGTCTTCTAAACCAAAATCAGTATTATATAATGGTATAGTTTTTGAATTGTCATAAAGTTTTACAAACTGCCCTTCACTTTTGCCTATTAGCTTAATAGGCAATTATTGACTTTAGTGCCTAAAATAAAACTTTACTAATGAGAAAAATTAATTTCTATTCTTCAGGAATGATCAGTCTTATACTTTTACCTTTACTGTGTATGTATTACTTGATAAGTATTAATGCTTTTAAAATATATAGCACTGTTGACTTATTTGTTTGGGATGGTAAAGAAAATAGTAAGAATATGACACTAGAGCTTAATGATTTTCTTAATTCAAAGACTTACAAAATAATTCAGTTTACTGGAAATAAAACTGATGAAATCAAATTATATGAGGCAAGAAAAATGGTAAAGAATTTAATCAAGTCAGAAGATTCTCTTAGCGGAATCAAATTTCACTTTTCAAAAACATCAACCTACAACACTTTTGTGGAGACTTTAAATCTTTTGATTGAAGAAGGAGCTAATGTGTGGGTTCCCTATAAAAACGATATTTTAGTCGTAAACCCTAAAAAGAGAAAAACTAAACTGACTGATGTAAAATTATCTACATGGACTTGTGGTGGAAGCTATTATCATTTTACATCTTCGGATGAAAATGAAATCAATTGGGCTGGACACTGGAGAACCTTAAAAAAATTTTCAATTCCTGTCATTTTATTTATTTTTATGATTTATTTTAGTTTTAAAACAAAGCTTAAATCAAATAGATAAAGTATCTTAATTACACTTGGGATAGTTAAAGTACATTTTGATTTAACATTCTAATTTACAATATAAACAACATTTCATAGCTATGATAACATCTATATTTGAGAATACAATTAGCAAGGACAAAAACATTTTGCTAGTCCTTATAGACAAAGAGAACATTCCTTCAGAAATCAATTATTTGATTGAAAATTTTTGTGGAAATGTTATTTATGATACAGCTGCTTTACCAGAAGCATCTAATATAAGACTCTTTGTTTGTGGAGATATATCAAAATTTAATTCAGCTGATAATCATATATATATTATAGAAGAGTTTGCTACCAATTATGAAATGACCAAACTAAATTTTAAATCTATAACACTAGGACAAGTACCACTTATAGTTCATAATGCAGGCGTGTATTACAGACAGTTGTTTGATGATTTGGATTTATTTGAAAAAGTAAAATCAGAACATTGTTTTCAAGAGTTGACAGAATCCACAAAAGAATCTACTTCTTTTAGAAAAGGAATATATCTTACTGAAATCGAAAAAGAAGATATAGATAATGCAGAAGTTCTACATTTTCGTTTGCTAAGATGTTCAAGTAATTTAACAGGACCTACAGATAATTTTCGCAAAACAGATCATACTATTATGAGTAAGTTGAACAACTGTGTTGCCTATGATTTTGAGAATAATGTACAACTTAACCACGTACTAGCTCAGATTTATGAAAACAAACAATACGAAAACAAAAAACAGGTTAAAGCTAAGATAAAAGCCCATTCAGATAAAACAAAAGATATGCCTAAAGAGGGACTCATTGCTTTTTGTACTTTTTATGATACTGCAAATCTTTCTGAATTAAAGCAATCAAAAACAGACAGGTACGATTGGTGCTATAAAGAAACCAGCGGTTTGACTAGACTTCATTTCAAATTGAAAAAATCAATTTTAGATGAGTCACTAGCAAAAGAATTTACCGTTACTTTATATCCAAATTCGGCTTTTGTAATTCCACTTTCAACTAATAGATTTTACACTCATGAAATAAAACCATCGGTACTTGATGTCGATAAAATACCTACAAGAATGGGCTATGTAGCTCGTTGTTCTAATGTAGATGCGGTATTTAAAAACAATCAAACTTATATAAAAGAGAATGGCGAATTAGTCAAACTGGAGCAAATGACGGCAGAAATGCTAGCCGATTTGCGAAATTCCTATTATCAAGAAAATGTTTCGGAAGAAATTGTCAATTATGGCAAAATCCATTTTAGTATGAATACTGGTGATTATGAAAGGCCTTTGTTTTAACAAGCTATCATTATGGATTTTATTAAAATAATGCTCCCTTTTGAAGAAAATCTGTACGAAGTTTTAAGTACTTCTACTCATTTTGAAACTACAGGTAAAGGCAGGTTAGGGAATCATTTAGTAAAAATGGAAGCGCAAACTATTCCTATAGTGAGAACAACGACCCAATTTGCAATTCCAGCCCAAACTTTTTTGCCTATTCATAATACCATTATAGACAAATTGAATGATGAAATTCAGCATTATGACCAATTTGAAGCTACTCAATTATGCTTTAATAATGCGCTGATAGAAGTGTATGACAAAACATATACTAAAATGAACTTTCATTCTGACCAAGCGCTAGATTTAGCTTCTGATTCCTATATAGCACTTTTTTCTTGCTATGAAAATCCAGCCGAACTTTCGGATAAAACAATGCGAAAACTCATTATCAAAGAAAAAGAAACGGATATCGAAAACGAAATTCAGCTAACCCATAATTCCGTGATTTTATTTTCTGTACAATCTAATGCAAGATTTGTTCATAAAATCATTGCTGATGCAAACAGTGCTAATTTGAAAGTAGCGAATAAATGGCTTGGTATCACTTTTAGAAAATCAAAAACGCATATCCATTTTAAGGATAACATTCCATATTTTTCCAGTGGAGCAGTTTTGGTTTTAGCAAATGATGATCAAAAAAAAGAGTTTTTTACCCTTAGAAGTCAGGAAAATAAAGCAATAGAATTTACTTACCCCAATTTGAATTACAGTATTAGTATGAGTGATATTCTAATGCCTCTTGCCAATAACAAAACCCAGAGTATGGATAAGTAATACGAAATTTAAAAAAAATTAAAACTTACTTTATAACCTCAAATACTTCCTCCGCTTTAGCTAGTTTTTTTAAAATGATTCCTTTTTCGTCTAACAAAAATAGTGTAGGAGTGCCAACTATTGCATAGTTTTTAAAATTTTCACCTTGAAACCCTTTTAAATCACAATATTTATTAGACCAAGGGAAATTTACAGCACTTGTTTGAAATGTTTGTAAATCTAAATCGGATGAAAATGAATAGATAATTATTCCTTTAGCATTTAATTTTTCGAAGTTTTGTTTTAAATATTCAATCGTATTTTGACAATGTCCACATTCTGTTTCATAAAAGAATAACAGACTATATTTTTTTGATAAACTTACTGTTTCAATGGTTTTATTCTCTTTTCCAGTTGGGATAATTAAATTAGGGGCTTTATTTCCATAGAATAGTTTACCCATTTTAAAATATTCTTTCAGTTTGCCTTGAGGTTCTTTAATCCTCTTGTCTTTAATCAAGAATCGAATAATTTTTTCTTGATCATTTTGCCAATTCATAGATTCGGTAATCAATAGTCCTGCTTCTGCAAGTGAGGTGTACACTTGTTCGTTTTTGCATTTTTGTAAATTTAGTATAAGGTCATTGCCAAATAAACCATAATAGGCAGAACCCTCAACATAGGCTTCCAAACAAGGATTTATAATTTCGAACCATCTTTTGGTATGAAATAAAACATCAAAGTCTATTTGTGAGGAAAAAAATGTTTTAATTTTTTCTACCGTATATTTCTTTTCAGCTATTTCAGATTCTGCTATTCGATATCTTATATAATGAGCAGCAAAAGAATTATTTGTTTTTATGGTATCTTCCAAACGACTTAAATGTATTTCTAATTCCCTTTTTTCAGTCTCTAATGATTTGGTAAATTTGTTTTTAGTAGAGTATAATTTTTCTACTTCTGTAATAGCTAAAAACTTACTTTTAGTTCGACTAATACTTTCAAACCATCTATTTAAATTATTGTTTTCTAATGAGTTAATATGTTTTGTGTTTTCGGAATATACATATTCACCAGAACATTGTAAAGTTGTATTTTCATAAGGAGAAAGGATAAAATCATAACTCAGCAAGTCCTTGTCTTTTATTTTTAGTTCAGCAATGCCGGTGTTCTTTTTTATTTTTTTTACATCTATAGTTATAAAGCCTTTTTCATCTAACAGGTTTTTAAAAATTGTATCTTTTCGTAAACCATTATATTCAATAAGAATTACCTCCTTATTGGAATAAAAAGGCAATTCTAATTTTAAGGTTTGTGAAAATAACTTATTGCATATAAGGCTTAAAAAAATAAAAAACAATCTCATATACTAATTGCAAATTACTTGAACTGAGTAGATGGTTCCGTTTTGTGAAGATCCTGAAAAAGGACTAAAATCCAATAGGACTGATACCGAATTTGTTATATTGAATGACATAGTACCGTGACCAGAACCTGTATTACCAGTAGCATCAGGTACAGCTAAGTAAGTACATTGCACACAATTTCCTGAAATATATGTTCTACAAACGTTAGTCAATGAGGCTGGTGGTGCTGGTAGTCCAGTAGTTTCATTAGTAACACATAATTGTTCACCTCCCATAGCATTTGCTACAATGACTATTCGACCTGTAAAAGGATTAGAAAACGTTAAACGTAAATCTCCATCTGAAGTCGGTGTTGAATAAAAAGGTCCTGTGGCAACCGAAACACTACAAGCTGTTTGGGTAAAAGGGAACAGATATGTACCATTTACAGCTGTCGCTGTAACTGTTCCTATACCTAAAGGGAATGCCCCAAAACCAGTTAAATTTACGCTCTGCCCTGATACGTTACATAATGGAGGAGGAGCATTTACAGTTCTGGTAAATGTACACGTTTGTCCACCGATTGTAACAGTAAATGATGCTGTTCCTCCAGTAATAGGAGAAGGTGTTCCAGTGATATTAAAAATTAAAGTACCTGCACCTACATTGAAGTTACCTGCTGTAAGTGTAGCAGTTAATCCTGTTACACCTGTTGAAGCAACACTAACACCAGAATATGGTCCGCCAGTTCCTCCAGTATAAGGAATTGTAGTGCTAACTCCTGAGGCAGCTTGTCCTCCTACTAAGGTTCCACTATGAGTGGCTCCAGCACAATTTAATGACGCTATTGTTCCGTAAACTGGAATTGTAATCACACAAGTGTTACCTAAAAAATTTATAGTAAATGTAGCCGTACCTGCAGTTGTAGGAGTTCCTGTAACGGTAAAGTTTATGACTCCGTTACCATCCACTAAAGCACCAGTTGTTAATGTGGCTGTTAGCCCTAAAACTCCAGTAGAACTAACTGTCATTCCTGGATAAGTAAAACCATTACCATTTGTATAAGGTACTGAAATACTGACACCTGTGGCTACTTGATTTATTGTCAATGTACCTGTTGTAATACCTGACACACAATTAAACGATTGTATTGTTGGATTAGGTACAATTGCAAAACAATCTGTCCAAAGCCCATTAGCATACCCCTTAAAGCAATTGGTAGAAATGTCATAAATAATCATTCCATCAGTTGGATTTACAACCGATGCGGTATTAGCAACTCTATTTACTAAAAGTGCTTTATTGTTTGAACCTAATTCTAAATCGGAATCTGCGTTAGGTGTGTTTGTTCCCATACCTACCTGCGCATGGGTGAGATAGGTAACTATCAATGTAATAAGAATAAATATCTTTTTCATTTCTTCTATGTTTTTGATTTATAACTTGTATTTCCGAAATGTTTTTGATTATTCTTTTACACATCTTACAGACTGACCCGTTGCTCTATTTGAAGATGCTGCTGGTGTGACTGTTGTATTGTTAATCGTTAAGCTATAACTATTAGTTCCTGTAACAGTAGAACTCCAGTAATTACCAACTGTTCCTATACCAGATAAAGTGCCTGCAATACTTCTACTTCCTGAAGCTGGTAAATACAATTTACTACCTATTGTATAACCATTTCCTGTCCAGGTCCAAGTATTGTTAGTTGCAGTTCCAGGAGCTCCTGCTACAAGAGTGCCATTAAATAAACCTCCTAAATGTGCCTGACTAGGTACTTTGAAACCTGCAGGACAGGGATCATTAGCTTGTTTAGGCTGTTCCATTGTTGTTGTCCCATTACCCCAGCGTGTAGTGTTACCTCCGCCACTTCTCCAGTCAAATGGACTCACAGCGGTTGTAATAAAGTTAGCATTTCCTGGAATATTTGTAGCAGCAAGTGCAGCTGTAGTTGTGCTTGTTGTCAATTGATGACCATCTGTAGGACGACCCCATTGATACAAACCTCCGTTTATGCCAGTGTTATAAGTAAAAGGATCTAAACTAGTATTTGCACCTAAATTATGACACATAAATTGTTTCCATTGTCCAGATGCTACAAAAGCACCACAATTACTAAAATACAAAGTACAACTTTGTCCTGCTAAAGTAATATTGAAAACAGCAGTTCCGTTACCGCTAGGAGTACCACTCACATTGTAGGTAACAGTACCAGCACCACTAGCCAAAGCACCTGCTGGCAAAGTAAGGGTTAATCCTGTTATACCTGTAGAAGTTACGCTAGTACTGCTATAGGCTGCACCATTTCCACCTGTGTAAGGTACATTTATAGTGCCAGTAAAAGCAACACCTGATGTAAATGTCACAGGATTAAAAGTGGCACTATTACAAGTTAATCCAGTTATACTAGGGGCAGCAGTAATAGGTAAAGAGACAGTACATGTCCTTCCTCCAATATTAATTGCAAAATTAGCAGTTCCCGCACCACTTGGCGTTCCAGTAATATTATAAACTAAATTACCTGATCCTATTACAAAAGTTCCTCCAGGTAAAGTAGCGGTAAGACCTGTAACACCAGTAGAATTTACAATTTGACCTGTGTGTGAACCACCATTTGCACCAGTGTACGGAATTGTGAAACTACCAGATGCAGTAATACCGCTAGAAAATACACCTGTTTGTGTTGTACTTGCACATAAAAGTGCGCTTAATGAACCAGTTGAAACCGACATAATACAGCCTGTCCAAGCACCATTTGCATAGCCTTTAAAACAATTTGATGAAATATCAAAAACTAACATCCCGTTAACAGGATTTGCGATTGAAGCTGTATTAGGAACTCTATTTAGTAATAAAGCTTTATCTGATGAACCAAGTGTCAAATCTGAACTTGGGTGGGGTGTCGTGGTAGCGATTCCAACTTGTGCTTGGGTGAGGGTAGTTGAAATCAAAATAAGTAGGTGTAATTTTTTTATCATGTTTTTTGTTTCTATTTTTTTTCGAATTTCTTATTTTTTTATTTAGAAAAGAGCAAGGGGAAACCCCTGATTTTATCTCTTTTGGTAATTCTTAACTACTTAAATCTTTAGTTTAAGTAAGTGGATAAAGTATTCCTACAATAGCTTGAAAAACTGAACTTTATTCTTTTTTAATCCCTCAATTTATATTTCTTCGAGAGTTTTTTTACAAAAATAAGTATCACGCAAAATAATTGCGCTCTTGTTTTTTTTCTTTGCTTTATTAAAAGAGATTTACACGATTGTAAGAAAATCATTAAATTTGAGAACAATGCAAACAAACATACTAAACAAACTAAAAGAAATAGAACTTCAAAAAGGTGTAGAAATCCTCTATGCTGTAGAATCTGGAAGTCGCGCCTGGGGTTTTGCCTCACCTGATAGCGATTATGATATACGCTTTATTTACAAACATTCCTTAGACTATTACCTATCGATGTGGGAGCAACCCGATACAATCGAGTTTATGACCAGTGAAAACCTAGACGGTAGCGGTTGGGATTTGCGGAAAACCTTAAAATTGTTATCAAAAAGCAATGTAGCTTTGCTCGAGTGGCTCTATAGTCCTATCATTTATTGTGAAAATGAACCTGTAATGAACACCTTACGAACACTTGCTGCCGACTGTTTTTCGCCCATTGCGACGATGCATCATTATTTGAGTACGACCCGAAATTTTATGGATGCCTGTACTCAAGACCACGTAAAACTGAAAAGTTATTTCTATGCCCTACGCACCGCACTTGCCGGCAAATGGATTGTAGAAAATAATACCTTTCCACCTGTACTTTTCACCGACTTACTGCCTATAGCACCAACCAACATTCAGGAAAAAATCTCGGAGCTTATGACTATAAAAGCCAACCAAGACGAAGGCTATCTCCACCCTAAAGAGGCTTTGATTACGAATTTCTTGTTGGAAACAATGGCGTTTAATCAGGCAAAAGCGAGTGGGCTAGGGAGTGGGAAGAAGAGGAGTGAGGAGTTGGATGGGGTGTTTAGGGAATTAATTAGATAAACAAAATAAAATGAAAATAGAATCAATTAAAATTAAAAATTTTAGACTACTAGATAATATAAATATTAATCTAGAAGATGATCTAACGCTGATAGTTGGTAAAAATAATACAGGAAAAACTTCATTATTTGAGGTTATCAACATTTTTACCCAACAAGGTTACGAATTCAAGTTTGAAGACTTTTCGCAGAAAACATATTCAAGATTTTCAAAATTATATGATTTATTTGAAAAGTATCATAAAGATGATAATGAAGTAATTAGAAAAAAATTAGAAGAGATAATACGTGAATATATACCAAAGATTCAATTAATACTAAAAATCGTTTATGATAAGCAAAAAGACTCATTAATTCATCTAAGTGACTTTATAACTGATTTAGATGAAAATAAAAACGAAGCCTCTATTTTATTGAGTTATGAGCCAAAAGAAAGTTTAAATCTTTTTAAATCATTTCTTGAAAGAAAGGATCAAACTAAATTAATACCTTGGTTAAAAAATAACCTTAAAACTTTTTATCAACTACAATGTTATTCAATAGATACAGAAACTTTTATTGAAAGACCTTTAGATATAAATTTTAAAAACAAAATAGCTCAAATAGTAACTTTTGAATCTATAAAAGCTTCAAGAAATCTAGATGATGTTGGAAATGATAAAAATAAAACACTTGAGGCTGGTTTTTCTGATTATTATAAGCAGAGTAATAAAGAGGAAGATAAAAATGTAGAAAGTTTAGAAAATTTATTAAATAGTTTTTCTAATCAATTAGATATTAAATATGAGGAAATATTAAAAGAAATATTAAACGAGCTTACAAAATTTGGTATAGACCCCCATATAACAATACCACCTATCAAGTTAATATCTGAATTTAATTCAGAATCTATTTTGAGTAAGAATATGAAATATTATTATGAAAATGGAGAAATACCATTACCTGAAAATTATAATGGATTAGGCTATAGTAATTTAATTTTTCTTGTTTTAAAAGTAGTAAGTTTTATTGAAAAGTTTAAAAAAGCTAAGGCTGAAGATAAAGCGGAATTTTTAACAATCTTAATTGAGGAGCCTGAAGCACATTTACACCCTCAGATGCAACAAGTTTTTATAAAAGAGGTAATAAAATTAGTAAATAATTCTGGAATAGCAGTTCAATTGATTATAAGCTCTCACTCTTCACATATAATTACCGAAGCTGGAATAGATTTAGAAAAAGGTTTTGATAGGATACGCTATTTTTCAAAGGGTAAAAGAAAAATAGATGTAAATGATTTTAATGCTTTTAAAATTGAGACTAATAAAAAGGCAGAAAAAGAAACTTTTCGATTTTTAAAACAGTATTTGAACTTGCATAAATGTGACATTTTCTTTGCCGATAAGGTAATTATGGTGGAAGGAGTAACAGAAAAAATGCTTTTACCGATTATGATAAACAAGGTTGCTCCAACTTTGAATAACGAATATATTAGCGTTTTAGAGGTTGGAGGTAATTATACCCATAAGTTTAAAGAGCTTTTACATTTTATAAAAGTAAAAACTTTAATAATAACTGATATTGATTCTGTTCTACCAAGTAATATTAAAAAAGAAAATTTAAAAGAATGTAAGGTAGATACGGTAAATGCTATTACCTGTAATTCGACTTTGAAAGGATGGATTCCAAGACTAGTGAATATTTCAGATTTAAATAATTGCTTAGAGGAAAACAAATTTGATGGAAATCTAATAAGAGTTACTTACCAAATTAGAGAAAGTGACGATGATAATTATATTGCTAGAAGTCTAGAAGAATCTATTATAAATAAAAATTTATTTTTTTTCAAATCTGATTATCTCGAAAATGGAAAGAAAATAAAAATAAAAAACCATTTCAAATTACTTAAAAGCAAAAAAGTATTAAATGCCCCTTGGGATTTACGACCAAAAAATTCGTCAGCCAAAACAAATTTTACTTTTGATTTAATGACTTTTGATGAGGAAACTACAAAATTAAAATGGGAAGTACCTTTATATATTAAAGAAGGATTAGAATGGCTTGCTAAAAATGATAATATCTAAAGTATGAAGGCAATAGAACAAATAAAACAACATATAGAAAATAAAAAAAGTTTTGTTTTAGAAGCTGGAGCTGGTTCAGGTAAAACCTATACTTTAATTGAAACACTAAATTTTTTAATTCAAGAAAAAGGGAAAGAATTAGAAAAGAACAATCAAAAGATTATCTGTATTACTTATACCAATGTTGCAAAAAATGAGATTATAAAACGTTTGGAAAACAATCCATTAGTCTTAGTTTCAACAATTCACGAATTTTTATGGAGTTGTATCAAATCTTTTCAAAAGCAATTAAAAATTGAGTTATGTAAATTAAATGAATTAAGATTTAACGAAGAAGAACAAAAGAAAGCAGAATTAACAGGAGCCAAACTACGTGATTTTAAGCATAAATACATTCCGAACTTAAGGGAAAGAATTCAAGATATAAATTCTGTTTATTATGACGATACAGCTTTTAGAGATTTTGAGAAAGGACTATTGCACCACGATGATATAACTATATTGTCAAAAATGATGTTTGAAAACTATGCTTTACTAACAACAATCATCACTCAAAAATTTCCCTTTATCTTGATTGACGAATACCAAGATACTGCTCAAGAAGTTGTTGAAGCATTTATTGATTTTTTATTAGAGAGAAACAAACAAAAGATTCTTCTAGGCTTCTATGGAGATTCACACCAAAAAATTTATGATTCAGGTGTAGGAGATCTTGAAAAATACTATTTGAATGAAGAAACAAAAAAAATCGAATTAGTAAAAAAAGAAGAAAATTACAGATCATCAAAAGAAGTTGTAAGACTCTTAAATAAATTTAGAACCAATATTAAACAAAAAGAGCAAAATGATATTCAAGGTAGTGTGAAATTTATTTATTGTAAAAATTATCCACCAAGATTAACTAAACAGGATGAAAATGGTAAAATTTTATATAATAAAAAAAATGAAATTCAATTTGAAGAAACTATTCCAGAATATGATAAGAGATTAGAACAACCAAAAAATGAAAATTATGATAAAGTAATTGATAAGTTAGATATTGATGGTTGGAATTATGAGGGAGAAAGTCTTGATAAAATTCTCGTTTTAGCAAATAGTAGAGTAGCTAAAAGAGCAAACTTTGGAGAATTATTTCAAGTATATAACAATCGATATATCTTAAATACTAAAGAACAATTGCTAGATAGAAATCATTCTCTAATCAAATTTTTCAGTGGTTATATAGATAAGAAGACTTCTGCTGAAAGAGAAGTTGGAGTTGAACATTTAATTCAATTTTGGGAATCTAAAAACTATAATGAAGTTATTCGTTTTTTAAAAAAATACGGAACATTATTAACAGGAGAATTTAAACATAATAAAAAAATTGAGATTAAAGATATTATAGAAGAATTGATTCAGAAAAGGTCAATGACTGTAAAAGATGTATTTCAATATGTTATTGATAAAAAAATTATAAAAATTACTGATAGTATTGTAAAACTAAATGAAAGAATAAATACTGATATTAATACTATTGATGATGAAAAACTTAAAGAAAAAATTCTTGAAGATAAAAAGTTTTATGAGACCTTAATGAATTTGCCCTATAGTCAAATAATCAATTTCTTCAAACATATACAAAACCAATCCGTATTTTCAACTAAACACGGAACAAAAGGAGACGAATTTAGGAACGTATTAACTGTTATTGATGATACAGAATGGAAAAGTGAGTATAATTTTGAAAACTTCTTTAATGATTCTGACGATAAACCAGAAAGAAAACTACGCACAAGAAACCTTTTTTATGTTGAATGTTCAAGAGCAAAAGAAAATTTAGTTGTTTTAGCATTATCAGATATGAATCACGATGCAATAGAGAATGTGAAAAAATGGTTTGGAGAGGAAAATGTTTTACCAATTGATGACTTTTTAAAATTATAAGATGAACAACTATTCAATAAACGAAGAACTCAATAAACTTTTTGATAAATGGCACGAGGAAATTTATCCAGATGAAAAGATTTTTATTAGAGATGGAATTATCAATGAAGTCATTTGGGAAAGTACTCCAAAGAAAATTTTATTTATCGCCAAAGAGGCTAATAACAGAAGTGATGTATCTTGGGATTTTCGTGAATGGTGGGGTGACTCTTTTAATTATACGTTTTCACATAGAGTAGCTGAATGGGCTTATGGAATTTTAGAAAATTTCACCGATTATGATACCATTGATAGCTATGTAAAGAAGTTAGAAACTTTACAAAAAATTGCGTTTATGAATATCAATAAAACGGGTGGTGTAGGAACAGCTTCTAATCAAGAGTTGAAAAATCATATTGATAAAAGTAAGTCTTACATTCTTAAGCAAATAGAGATAATTAATCCCGAAATTATCATTTCTTGTATTGGGGATGATTTGAATGATTATTTATTCTCAGAAAAGAATTGGTCGAAAAGTGGGTTTGCTATATGGGTTAAAAAATATGAGAATGCTAAATTAATTAGCTTCCTTCATCCATCAGCAAGATCATTTGCTTCTGCACCTTATTGTTTGTTAAAATCAGTATTTGAATCCCAGCCTTTCAAAAATTTGTAACAAAAGAGCAGTGACAACGGTACGGCATAGCTTTGTGAAACTTTGTGGTTAAAAAAGAATTGGGATGGATGATGGATGATGGATGATGGGTGATGATTATGAGACTCCTCGTTGCCTCGGAGTGACAAACTGTACGGCATAGCTTTGTGACCTTTGTGGTAAACTCATTGTGTTCTTTGTGGTTAAAAAAGAATTGGGATGGATGATGGTGCTTCGACACTTCGAGAACCACTTCGACAAGCTCAGTGTGACACTCAGTGTCCGTTCAGCAACCGATGGAAGACGGATGATGGAAAAAGATTATGAGACTCCTCGTTTCCTCGGAGTGACAACGGTACAGCATAGCTTTGTGAAACTTTGTGTTTTACTTTGAGAAACTCTGTGTAACAAAAAAAATAGAAATTACTCCCGAAGCTTTGGGATTAGAATAAACCTTTGTGGTTTATCTATTACAAGTTAAAACCTTGACGAATTAATCAATACCTTTGTAAATAATACCAAATTTATATATGCAAATCACCTTTATATCAGACACTCACGGGTTACACCATCAGCTTAATTTGCCTGAAGGAGAAGTACTCGTACACGCTGGTGATGTTTCCTCTAGAGGAACTGAAGAGGAAATCATAGCCTTTTTAAATTGGTTTGCTAAACAAAAGTACAGACATAAAATTTTTATAGCAGGTAATCACGATTGGTTTTTTGAGTTAAATTCAAACGATTATATCAGTCGGATTATTCCAAAATCGGTAATTTATTTAAACGATTCGGGTGTAACAATACAAGGAGTTACATTTTGGGGTTCACCTGTACAGCCTACTTTTTATAATTGGGCATTCAACAGAGAAAGAGGGGCGGAGATAGATAAACATTGGCAACTAATTCCGACTGATACCACGGTATTAATCACACACGGTCCGCCTATGGGAATATTAGACAAAACCATAAGCGGTCAAGCGGTAGGTTGCGAAGCATTAACAACCCGAGTGCAACAAATCCGACCTAAAATTCACGTTTTTGGTCACATACACGAAGCGTATGGAACACAAACAATAGGGGAGACCTTGTATATCAATGCTTCGGTACTTGATTTTAAATATAAAATGGTACACCAACCTGTTGATATAGTAATAGATGAAATGTAAAATGAATGAATCCACCCTATAAACTTCAAAAATTACTTTTAAAAGACCAGATCATTGATGAAAAAGATCAAGGGTCAATTACGATTAGAGTAAGTGAAAGAGATTTGGATAGTACAGATGTATTTGCAGTTTATACCATTCGAAAAAGAATAGCACCAGAAAATGAATTTATAAATTCGGTTTATGATTCTTTGAAAATTTATGAAGAAGATAAAAACCTAAAATTAAGAATAGTTCAAATACGAGGAACTAAAAATATGAACCTTTTTGTGGATGCTACTTTTGAAAGAGTGATTGGTAAGGCATTCACTTTTAAAAATATTTAAAAAATTTTGAAAAAATAACCACTCCCGATAGCTATCGGGAGCACAGATTTTATATTCAGTTTTCTAGAAAATTAATTATAAAATTATCCGCTTTGCAGAAATAAATATTAAAATTCATATTTTATCGAGTTATTTTAATCTGTGCTGTGGTAATTTTTTTTTAATGAGAATGCTGTGAGTGATTAGTAAATTTGAAGTTTAAAATATGCAGTGTATTATATTTATAGGGATTCCAGCCAGCGGAAAAAGTACTTTTTACAATGAAAACTACTTTAATAGTCATATCCGAGTTAGTATGGATTTGCTAAACACTCGTAATAAAGAAAATAAATTAATAGAATATTGCTTTTCAACACAATCGCGTTTTGTTATTGATAATACCAATGTGACCAAAGAAGAAAGAGCTAAGTATATCAAAATGCTTAAAGAAAAGAAGTACGAAATTATAGCCCATTATTTTGAAGTAGATGTTGAAATGGCACTTCAAAGGAATGCACATCGCAAAGAAACTATTCCCGAAATAGGAATTAAAGCCAAAAGCAAACAACTTGAACTTCCTAGTTATGAAGAAGGATTTGATAAAATTGTAAAAATAAACACACAAGAAAATCAAACTAAAATTGAAAATAAATGAAATTTGAAGAAATACAAGCAAAAATGCGTCAAAATGAATCACTTTTTGATCAATATGTACTTCCTGGAAACTATATAGTTGTTCGATTAGATGGAAAGGGATTTACAAAATTAACCAAAGAAAAAATGGATTTTGAAAAACCCTTTGACATCCGATTTCATGAAGCAATGGTAGCTACTACAAAACACCTGCTGACTGTTGGTTTCAAAGTACTCTATGCCTATACACAAAGTGATGAAATATCCTTATTAATAGATAAGAATGATGCTACTTTCAATAGAAAAGTGCGTAAAATAAATTCTATATTGGCAGGTGAAGCGAGTGCTTTTATAAGTTTGCATTTCAATCAGCCAGCCGTTTTAGATTGTAGGACCATTGCGATGCCAAATGTTGATATGCTATTAGATTATTTCTGTTGGCGACAAGAAGATGCACACCGCAATTCGCTTTCTTCGTATTGTTATTGGACATTGCGCAATCAAGGACATACTTTTTCGGAAGCGACAAAAAAAGTAGAAAAGCTTTCTATGTCGGCAAAAAACGAATTATTATTTAGTTATGGCATCAATTATAATACCCTCCCTTCTTGGCAAAAGAGAGGTGTAGGACTATCATTTGAAGACATACAAAAAACAGGAATTAATAAAATGAATAATGAACCTATTGAGTTCTCCCGAAAGGAAGTGAAATTACATCAGGAATTGCCTATTCGTGAGGCATATCGATTTTTTTTGCGAGGTTTGTTGGAGGGGTGATAAGTTAAATCATATTTTACGGAAAATCTTAATTATATTGGTAATTAAAAGATTATGAGACTCCTCGTTGCCTCGGAGTGACAAGGGTACGGCATAGCTTTGTGACCTTTGTGGTAAACTCATTGTGTTCTTTGTGGTTAAAAAAGAATTGGGATGGATGATGGTGCTTCGACACTTCGAGAACCACTTCGACAAGCTCAGTGTGACACTCAGTGTCCGTTCAGCAACCGATGGATGATGGGTGATGATTATGAGACTCCTCGTTGCCTCGGAGTGACAACGGTACGGCATAGCTTTGTGAAACTTTGTGTTTTACTTTGTGTGACTCTGTGTAACAAAAAAATTAGAATTTAAATTTCAGAAAAAAGATAGTAAATATAAATGATATTGAATCTTCTCACAAAATCAACTAGGATTGCAGTGATGAGTTTCAAAAAACACTTTATTCTACACACGATGTATTGCTACACCTTGTTGTCTCAGTTTTTGACTTAATTCTTCCTCATCATCTAAAATAATGAACTCAAATTTTATGTGCGAATAAAAATTTTTATACAAGACTTTTTTTATGGTTTCAATTTTATCTGTATCAGATTCAGATAGTCCTATTATATAATAGGGGCTTTCCGTATCAATATAATAACCAACAAAAGGATTTACACTTAACTGTATTCCTACTTTAGAAAGTGATTGGAATGATTTATTAATTTCTTTTAGAGTCGATTTGTCAGGATAAATGAAAATAGTACTAAATTTTGTTAAAACGACTCTCTTTTTATCAAAATCTGTTTGGGTTAGATTTGCAATAACATCTTCTGTAAAATCAGTTCCCGTTGCATTATGTTTTATTGCTAAATAAGTGTAATATAAACCAAAAGGCATTCCTAAAGGACCTAAAAACAAGCTTATGATATTGTATTTTAGTGCGTATTTATTTCTTTTTTCTTCATTTTTTAAAAAATAAATTCTTGAAATTCTTTTAATCGGAATAATGGGTCTAGGAAGTAAATATTCATAGACTATAAATTGACCAAGGTTTGGATTATTTACGATATCTTGGAAAGTAATTCCTTCAGGTATTTCTATTTTAAATTTTATTTCTGTCATAACAGTTATATAACTTTTAACTTGAGCAAAGTTACAACGCTAAAGATATTTATAAGTTGACAATAAATTAAAGAATCATAATACTATTTAAAATCTATGTTTTGAGTAACAGTTTGGATCTCTCTTGATTAAAAAAAACAGTTAAAAAAAGCATATCATTTTTGAAAAAAAAATACGTTATTTACAAACAAATATAAGCAAACTGATAAATGCAAAAGGAACAAAGAATAGAAAGTATTGACATTCTTAGAGGATGGGCGTTACTAGTGGTAGTGATTTCAAATTACTTATTTTTTGGGTCAAGTCCTGAAGGAAATGTAAATGGTAATACGATATTAACAACAATAATTCAAGCTGTAGAAGCAATCCTTTTTTCTGCAAAAGGATGGACATTACTTTTTATTTTATTTGGCTTTGGTTTTGGCGTGATCTATGAAAAACAGCAAAAAAATGTGTACGGTTTCTTAATCCGCCGTATGCTGGTTTTATTCATATTTGCATTTATTAATAGTCTTTTTTATGATGGCGATATATTGCGAGACTATGCATTTTTAGGGTTGTTATTTTTGTTCTTTATTCATTTGCCAACAAAAAAATTAATCATACTATCCAGTATTATGTTATTTTTTGCGCCATTTCTCACAGCCTATATTAACACCATCGATATGTCGGCAGTTGATGAATTGGTAAAAGGAATTGCTCCTTTACGTCAAAGTACAAATTGGTTGGATATTTTCAAATTCAATTTTTTAGGTTGTTATTATAATGAGGTACTCAATTTGAATTATTCAGTTACAGCACATTATATTATGTTTGCTTGTATGTTGTTAGGTTTAGCACTCCAAAAAAGCGGTTTTTTTCAAAATTTATCTGAAAAGAAAGCACTTTTAAAGAAATATATGTTACGAGCATTATTACTAACGCTAGTTCTTTGGGGGATTTATGTTGGTATAAACATAGCTCAATTGTCTTTTTCTAAATATTTTTCTTTTTATTATTGGATTGTTTTAACAACTATGTCATTTATAAGTTTTAGTATTCTACTACTATATGTTTATGAGAAAGGAGGCTTAGTTTTTAAAGCCTTTAGTTGGATAGGAAAAATGACTTTTACAAATTATTTAATGCAAAATATAATTGCTTTTTTTGTCTTTCAAGGAGCTGGGATGGGATTATTTGATACAATGCCTTTATATTTTTATTTCCTTTTTGCATTAGCTGTTTATACAATTCAGGTTCTTTTTAGTTATTGGTGGTTACAATCGCATGCCTATGGACCTTTAGAGAATTTATGGAGGAAACTGAGTAGTACAAAAAAAATCTCATAATATTCGTTTAATCAAAATTCAAATTCAGTCTAATATTACTTTTATCTTAAAATTATCAAATGACTTTTTTTAAACGCAGAGATTTTTTAAAAAAAACTTTTTTGTCTACAGCATTTTTTGCTGGTAATGTATCGCTTTTTGCTACAGATAATTCTTCTAAAGAAAATGTAGAAACTTTTCCATTAGATGCAGATTCCGATTATTGGCTAAAAATAAAAAAACAGTTTTATGATAGCGGTAAGAAGAAGTTTTTTAATACTGCAAGTTTAGGACCTTCACCTAAAATTGTTGTTAATGCCATAACAGAAAGTTTAATCCAACTCGAAAAAGAAGTAAATCATGGTCACAAATATTCATTAGCCGTAAATAAAAAAATAGCAGATTTTCTGAATGTAACTACAGACGAAATCGCTATTACTAGAAATACTACTGAGGGAATAAATATCGCTGCTTATGCTCTTAATCTTAAACCTGGAGATGAAGTTGTAATGACCAATGAAGAACATATAGGAGGTGCAGGAATATGGATTTCTATGGCTAAAGAAAGAGGGATAATTGTAAAGATAATTGAATTAGACCCATCTGGAAATGATAATTTGTCACCATTTAAAAATGCAATTACTCCAAATACTAAAGTAGTAATGTTTTCGCATGTTACCTGTACACGAGGTTTTGTGTTGCCTGCCAAAGAAATTGTTGCTTTTTGTAGAAGTAAAAATATTGCAACTTGTGTTGATGGAGCTCAGGCAGTAGGGATGATTCCAGTAAATGTTAGTGAAATTAACCCAGATTTTTATGCTGCATGTGGACACAAATGGCTTTTAGGACCTAAAGGCACTGGCTTTTTGTATATTAATAAAAATATCTTAAACCAAGTAAAGCCTGTATTTGTTGGAGCTTTTACTGACAAAGAATACGATATCAATAAA
>JASGCW010000055.1 GCA_030053945.1 Limnohabitans sp. | reverse complement strand
TTGTATTTTGTCATTTGTGTTTTGTTATTTTATTTTTTATCTAACTGGCTGAATAATTACAATTTTTTTTATGAAGTATGATTTTATTTTTTGCGGAGCAGGTTTAGCGGGGTTAATGCTTTTGAAGAAAATGGCATCGAATGGTATTCTTGAAGGTAAGACTATTTTGATACTTGATCCGAAAAATAAAGACACACAAGATAGAACATGGTGTTATTGGGAAAAAGGTAGTGGGAAATGGGATGAGATTGTTAAATATAAATGGGAAAAAGCAGTCTTTCAGAATAATGTGCTTAGTGTGGAGTGTTTGGAAAAACAATATTCATATAAGATGATAGAATCTGTTGATTTTTATAAACTATGTTTAAATGAATTAAGGGGTTATAATGTTGTTTGGAAAAAAGAATCAGTTGTTTCTGTTGATGAAGATTTAGATTTTGTAAAAGTGACTACAAATGAAAATTTCTATTATGGGCGTTTAGTTTTTAATTCTATTCTAAATTATAATCAAATTAAAGCTAATAAAAAGTTTCCGTTGTTACGTCAGCATTTTGTGGGGTGGTTTGTCAAGACAAAAGAGAATAATTTTAACTCAGAACAAGCTACGTTTATGGATTTTTCGGTGGAGCAGAAGGGAAATACTCGTTTTATGTATGTTTTACCAATATCTAGAAATGAAGCTTTGATTGAATATACATTATTTTCGCCAGGGCTTTTAGAGAAGAATGAATATGAAGAAGAAATTGCTAAGTATTTGAAAAATCAAGGAATTTTTGATTTTGAAATTGTTCGTAAAGA
Organism: Limnohabitans sp.; assembly: GCA_030053945.1. GTDB lineage: Bacteria > Bacteroidota > Bacteroidia > Flavobacteriales > Flavobacteriaceae > Flavobacterium. The sequence goes on along the minus strand of JASGCW010000055.1, from coordinate 25,179 downwards.
AGAAGGTGATATACCTATGACGGTTTTTCCTTTTTGGGAAAATAATTCAAAAAGAGTTTTGAATATAGGTTCGGCTGGGGGATGGACTAAAGCAAGTACTGGTTATACTTTTTATAATTGTGATAAACTTACAGATAGGTTGTTGTGTGAGTTTAAGAAAAAAGAAATCGATTTTAGTCAATTCAATCTTAAAACTAGGTTTACTTTTTATGATGCTATCTTTATAAAAGTATTGTATCACAATAATTATTTAGGGGAGTCTGTATTTTTTAGTATGTTTGGAAAGGTGAGTCCTTCAAAGATTTTAAAATTTTTAAACGAAGAGACTTCTGTGTTCGAAGAATTGCGGGTGCTAATGTCTTGTCCTAAACTACCTTTTATAAAGGCGTTATTTAAAAAGTGACCACGATCAGATTCGAACTGACACGTCTTGCGACACCACCCCCTCAAGATGGCGAGTCTACCAATTTCTCCACGTGGCCAAAAACAAAAAAAGCCAAACTAAACTGTTTGACTTGTATTTTAAATTGGGATTAACTTTGTTTTTCCCAACAGAGCTCCGCTCTGAAAATTAAAACTCAGTAAAAATTTTAAAGTAAACTTTACATTTTTTTCAAAGTTTAATTTATTTGTGACCCCGCTGGGATTCGAACCCAGGACCCCATCATTAAAAGTGATGTGCTCTACCAGCTGAGCTACGGAGTCTGTACTTTTCAATAATTTTAGAACTTTTATAATTGATTATGCTTTTGTGAAAATCAATCTATTTGTGACCCCGCTGGGATTCGAACCCAGGACCCCATCATTAAAAGTGATGTGCTCTACCAGCTGAGCTACGGAGTCTGAAACATTTCCTGTTTGCGGGTGCAAATATAGTGTCTTTTTTTTGATGTTTCAAAGGAAATTAATCATAAATTTGACTTTTTTTTTAAGGTATTGTGTAAAGTGTTTATTTATAAGGGTTTGTGAAATGAAAAAAATAGTTTTAATTGGTTATATGGGTTCTGGTAAAACCGAAATTGGGAGATTTTTGTCGAAAAAACTTGAATTGCCATTTTTGGATATGGATTTTTTAATTGAAAATGAACTTGGAAAAACCGTTTCGGAAATATTCACTGAAAAAGGAGAAGTGTATTTTCGTAAGATAGAACACCAAATTTTTAAACAACAGATAGAAAACAACGAATCTTATATATTAAGTACAGGTGGAGGTACACCTTGTTATGCTAATAATCACTTATTATTGAATAGCGAAGGCGTCGAATCTATTTATCTAAAAGCAAGTGTAGAAACACTAGTGTCAAGATTAGAGATTAATAGAAAGAAGCGACCTATAGTCGCTAATCTTTCAGATGAAGAATTAGTTGAATTTATTGCAAAGCATCTTTTTGACAGAAGCTTTTATTACAACCAATGTAAGTATAAAGTGGTTGTTGATGATAAATCCCCTTCAGATGTTGTAGCAGAAATTCAAAAACTATTACTCTAGATAAGCATAATCGTTATTGTGCTGAAAAACCACTTGTACGTGCTCCATAAGTGAAGTAGATAACGAAATCCCTTTAAAATCGGCTTTAATAGGGTATTTTTTGTGATTTCTATCTACTAACACTGCGGTTTTAAATTTAACAAGAGGAACGTCAAGGAAATGTTTTACACCATATATTAAGGTGGTTCCGGAGTTTAATACATCATCTACAAGTACTAAGCCTTTATTTTGATAAATCTCCTTGTCTATTGAGGTGGTAATTTCATGCTGCGGATTTTTTTTGTCTATTCTGATTTCACATAATAGCACTTTCAAATCTGATATTTTTTCTAATTCTGAAGCAATTTTTTCTGCAAATACTAAACCATTACCAATGATTCCTGCTAGTACAATTTCATTTTGGTCAATAAATGTTTCGTAAATTTGATAAGCAATACGTTTTATTTTGAATTCTATTTCTTGGTGATTTAGGATAATATTTTGGTTCATTGTGTTTATTTTTTGGTAAAGATAAAAAAGAGTTCGTTTCCTTCTCTTGGTTTTATAGAATTATGAGCGGTTTCTAAAATTTTTATTTCAAATTTTTCAGAAAACAAATCGAGGTATTCATTTTTAGATCCGCCAAAAGGTGGGCCAGACTCAGTGAGCGGGAACTGAAATAACAATCCTGCAAGTTTGCCTTTTTTAGAAAGCAACGAATGCATTTTTGTGACATATTTTTCTCTCAATGAAGGATCCAAAGCACAAAAGAAAGTTTGCTCAATAATTGCATCATAGGTTTCATGATGTTCAAAGAAGTCCTCTTGAATGAGTTGAGTGCTCTCGCAGTTAGTTCTTTTTTTTATGTTTTCCAAGGGTGTTTTTGCATAATCGAGTGTAAAAACATTGGTAAATCCATTTTTGATTAAATATTCAAATTCATAACCGTTTCCACAACCAGGAATAAGTATTCTGAGTGATTTGTCTTCAATTTGATCAAAGTATTCTTTTAGAGGAGTTGTAATTTCTCCGGCATCCCAACCTGTTTCGTTATTCTCATAACGGTTTTGCCAATAATCGTTATTCAGTTTCATTTTCTTCTGTATCAAAATCAAATTCGAAATCCTCTAAATCGCGACGGTCTTTTTTTGTAGGTCTGCCTTCTCCATATTTTCTATAATGCGCTTTAGATAATTTGAGCATTTCCAGATGTGCAAATGCCTCTTCTGGAGTTTCATCTCTTCGGTAAATATCTACTAATTTTGCACCAACTCTATTGTCTGGAATATCTAAAACCGAAATAATATATGTAATTTGATCTCTGCGAAAAGTTATTTTGTCTCCAGGGAAAACCTCTTTAGAAGGTTTAGCAACATTACCGTTTACAGTGACTTGGTTTTTTTTACAAGCTTCAGTTACCATATTTCTTGTTTTATAGTAACGAACACACCAAAGAAATTTATCGATTCGCATAAAATTTAAAAAACTACGTTAAAATATAAGACAAAAATAAATCAAAATTGTATCTTGCGCACTCAAAAATAATAAGTAATGACCAATTTTTTTAAAGTTATTTTATTTGCCTTTTTAGGTGTTTTTGCTATATCATGTAATAAAACTTCAGACATAGCAGAAGCAGCTCCTCCTAGGCCTTATGCAGAACAAGCACCTATAGATGATGCTAAAATACAGGAGTTTTTCGCTAAGTTTCATTTAGAAGCATCAGCTTATAATCCTTTAGATGATTCAAATAGTTATAATGTAACTTTTGAGACAGCAGATGATGCTAATCCAGCTAAGTTGAGTATTAAGAAACAATATGTTGAAACAGGTAAAATGATGATTAAAATTGTCAGTGTAGGAGGAGTAGAGCATAAATTGTATTACTTGCCTTTTGTAAATCCTGATAATGATAATGGTAGTAGTGGAACCACAGTGACATCTGGAAAAGGAGATAAACCAACAGTGGTAGATACTATAAAAGTATGTTATAGAGGTAGGTTGTTAGATAATACTTCTTTTGATAATAAGGAGAGAATACCTACAGTTTTTAGTTTGAGAAATTTAATTCAAGGCTGGAAAGAAATATTTCCTTTGTTTGGTTCGGGTGAAGCAGATACAACTACTTATGCTTCTACTGGTGTAACATTATACAGAAAATATGGAGCAGGAGTGATGTTTATGCCTTCGGCTTTAGGGTATTATAACAGAGTTCAAACGAATATGCCAGCTTACTCACCACTAATTTTCAATTTTAAATTAGTTGGGGTGAATTTTAGTGACGATGATTATGATTGGGTAGATTCTAGAGACGAGGCATATGTAAGTCCTGGAGTTTATAATTTCTCTAAAGATACTGATGGAGACGGAAGACCTGATTATCTTGATCAAGATGATGATGGAGATGGTTATACTACTAAAGATGAGATTAGGAAGCCTACTCCTTTATTAACAAATCAAGGTACGAGTGCTTATTATCCTTTTAATCCAATAGCTGATAACCCTTTGACGCCTACAATTAATGAAAGTGAACCCAAAGGAATACCTGATAAAAGTGGGGACGGGACTACTTCAACAAGATTAAGACGACATTTAGATTCTTCTGCAAAACCACCATATACTACTTATTAAGTTTCCATAATAATAATCATAATGTTGACACCCCAAAAAGTGCTTTTCTTTTTGGGGTGTTTGTTTTGATGTGGCTAAGTTTGTGTTAGGAGGCTAATTGAAAAAAGGAATAAAAACCACTGTATTTGTACAAATTTTCCCGAAGGCTTCTCGCTTATGAGAAGTAATTATCGCTTGACAATAAATTCAAAACAGCAACCCCGAAGCTTCGGGATTGCTATTTCATTTTTTAATTAACTAACTGTAAATCATAAAACTTTCTTAAAAAGTACAGCAAAACCGTTAATAAAAACAAAAAGTAAGTTTTTATTTATATTTTTGCCAGCTAAAAAAATAAACATGATAAAAAAAATTTTAGCTGTAGCTATTACAGCACAATGCTTAGTTTCTTGTTCAAAACAAGATAGTGCAGTAGATAATACAGTACCAGCTACGGTAAACCAAGTAGATTTGTTGAATTTGCCGTATTCTAGTTTGACACCTGAGCAACAAAAAGCCAAATTAGAGAATGAAGGTAATGTTTTGTTGACGATGTTAGACAAAACAAAAACCTCTAGTGCTATAGAAGCAATTCAAAATTTAGAGCGTTTATTAGAAATTGATGAAATTGATTATTTAGCAGGGCGTAACAATAATCAGGTTAGCGATTTATTAAATATTGCTAATGTATATGGAATTTATACCTGGAATAACTCAATGCAAAAATGGGTTAAAACTGTATCTACTACCGAATTGAAATTTGAGTTCCCATCAAAGAAAACGCAAACATCTAATGATGCTGTTTTAAGTTCTAATGGGGTTTCATCAGGGGTGAAAGTTGATGCTATAGATACGCACGAAGTAGGTCAATGGACTTTTAATCCTGTGACTGGACAATATCAATATGTAATTTTAACACCCGCTGTTAAAGACCAATTTGAATTACCTAGTAGTGTTAATTCAATCCTAAAAATAAATAATATTCAGGCAGCTACTTTTGCTTTGTCTAATACTTTTTCAAGTGGTAATACAAGACCTGATGTATCAAACTTTACGATTACTACAAATGATGGTTATACTTGGAATCAATCTTTTGCAAAAGGAGCTAATTCTACATATGGAACGTCATTAAAATTAGACAATAAAAATATTGTAACTTTTACTAATGGTTCTACGGCAAAAATTGATGACTTAATTGATGGGAATACAATGTCTCAATATTTAGGAAAATCAAATACTTTGATTGAGCTAACAGATAATTTAGCTGTAATAGGAAATCAAGATACAGAACGTATGCAAAATGCTATCAAGACAGTTGAAAGTAATCTTGTTCAGCCTAGCTATTCTACAAGTACTTATTATAGTAACAAATCTGCTTATAACAGACAACGATCTGAAGGTACTACTATTGCAGTTAATAACAATACTAAACTAGCATTAGTGTCTAGAAAAGACGGTACAAAAATAGCTGATGTAATTTATAAAACAGTAAAAATACGATCTGATTATATGCCTTATGTTTGGAATGCAACAACAAACCAATGGGTTTTCTCTACAACTGGAGGACAAACTTTAGATACGTATGATGAGATACCTTATTTGAAGTTTAATGATAATACACAAGTTGAAATGAAAGTTTATTTTTCTTCAGGTTTTTCAACGCTTCAAACTAATTACAATAATTATATTGCTGCATTTAGAAGATAATATATCTCTATAAATTTTTTAAAAGACTAGTCCTGTGGCTAGTCTTTTTTATTGGGTTCTAATATAGAACACATCGGTGCCATAGCCCGCCCATATTCCTATTCCTCCGTTTATGTTGCTTTTAAGACTGGTGTTTGAAGGAAATATAGGATTTTGCCCGTTTACTATTTCGTTTTGCCAACTATTCCAGAAGTCATAGCTTGCTTTTGTCATTGTTCTAAGCTTTACAAATACTTCTTTATCATCTGTAAAATCAGGATCTATACTTTTAGGAAATAATGTGATTCCCTTTTTTATTTGCCAGTTGATAGTTGCTGTTTGAAATTTTGAGTCATCTAAATTTCCATACAAAGAAGGAACAAATAGCGAATCGATACCTTTTACTTTGGTGGCGATTTGATAGTAATCTTTTTGATGTATAGGATCCGTAAACTGGATATGTAAATTTCCTTTTGTATCAAAGCTATTCTGTTTTTGATAAGTGACTTTTTCAATGGTTACGGAATTAGGTATTGTTGTTGTGGCAGTGATTACCTTTCCGTTATATTCAATCTTTAAGGAATAGGTTTTACCTTCGGTGCCTATAATGTCTTTTCCATAATAAATATAGGGAGGGATTCTGTCTTGGGTTGTTTTTAAGCTTAATATTTCTTCGGTGTTTCCATCAGATATAGTGACTTTAGCATTTCTGATAACATAGTTAAATGCGTTGTATTGGTTTACTTCTTGGTTAATAGGGACACTCTTTGATAGAATAACATAGGCCACATCATTCTTTTCTATCCATCCATCAGCTACTACTTTTGAAGCAACATCTATTTCTTCAATTTTTGCTTCATTTGAACAGCTTATTAGGAATAAGCTTGCAATTATTATTTTTATTAAGTTCATAAACTAAAATTTAAAATGCCAATTTATAGAAGGTAAAATTCTATAGAGAGTTTTATACTTTGTCTCTACTCGAATGGTGTTTTCTTCGTCCTGATTTACTACAAGATTAATATAAATGGGATTGTTTATATTTAAAGTATTGAAGATTGAAAAACTTAGGCCGCTTTCTTTTTTGGATGTTTTAAAAAACCAGTAATTGACAGAAAAATCAGTTCGGATATAATTAGGCATTTGGGAATTGTTATATTCACCATATTCTTTTACGGGTTGATTGTTTATTATATACCAAGAACTGGGCGACGTAAATCTATTGCCAGAACTATATAATTGCGTGAAACCTAAGGACCATTTTGGATTGAATTCATAATGTGCTACTAATGAAAAATTATGTCTTCTGTCAAACTTTGCATAAAAATCTTCGCCTTGATTTATGTCCTCAAAATTTCTATATGCCCAACTCAAAGTATAACTTATCCATCCTTTTAATCTTCCCATTTCTTTTTTTAACATAAATTCGAAACCATAAGCTCTTCCATTTCCTGTTGTAATATCATCTTCAAGTTTTGAAATTTGATTAAATTGAGATAAACCATAAGGGTATTCGATTAAGTTTTTTAAATTATTGTAAAATAATGAACTGGTTAAATTGAACTTATTCTTATAGGTGTAATTAAAACCAATAGAAAATTCATTGGAAGAATTAGAAGGGATTTCATTAGAAGCACTTACCCAAAAATCTGTAGGTATTCCAACCCTAGAGGTAGTTATCAAATTCAAATATTGATTTTTGTGGGTATAAGTAACAAATGTGTTTAGATTGTTTGATAATGCATAATTGATGCTGATTCGTGGGTCTAAATTTAGCTTTTTATAGTTATTAACTGAAGTTAAATAGTTCAGACGAAGTCCTAATTTAGTCGTTATTTTATCTGAGAATTTATATGAAACCGTATTGAATACGTTGAATTCATTAGCATTAGTGTTATTAGCGTTTGATGCTTGATTATCTTGAGTTAAATTTTGAATGGTAATTTTTTGTGGCGCAACTTTGTGGTTTGTATATTGCACTCCCGATTCGAAATCAAAGTCTTTAATTTTAAAAATAATTGTATGTTTAGTCCCTATGTCTTCTATATAGGAGGCTACAGATAAATTCATATCGTTTTGTAATAAGTCTAAAACATTAGCATATCTGGTAAAAAAAACTGTACTTTCAATTTTTGTATTGTCAGATACTTGATATCTAAGAGACGGTGTAATGATGAAATTTTTCCATTTTAGATTTCCAGTCAAACTGATTTTTTCTTCATTTATATCAAAAACATCATTGCTGAAAAAACTGTCTAGTTGAAAGGTAATGTTTTCTTTGGGTTGGTATATCAAAGTTATATTCCCATCTTGGAAATGATATTTCGAACTTTTTACATCGCTATTTTCTTCAGTCTTTGACAAAAGAGGTGCTATTAATTGGTCTATATAAGTTTTGCGAAAAGAAGTAACAATACCTAATTTTTTTTTAATAGGAGTCGCTAAAGTAAGTTGAGAAGATAGGAGTCCTACATTTCCTGTAACGCTGAAATTTGAGGGGATCTTACTTGTAGGGGTAACGCTAATAGTAGCTCCTAAATTACTGCCAAACTTAGCATTCAAACTAGATTTATCAAAAACAACCGATTCGATATGGTCGGCATTATAGTACGGAAAAATACCAAGTAAATGTGCAGTACCGTAAACAGGAACATTGTTGTACAGTGTAAAACTATTTCCAGGGTTGCTTCCTCTAATGTACAAATATCCGTTTGCATCGCCAGAATTTTGAACTCCGGGTGTTAGTTGAAGAAGTTTAATGACATCTGTAGTGCCAGTGAGTGAGGGGATATAGCTTAATTTTTTTGGATTTAACGTCAAAATTCCACTTTCAGTAGTTGTTAATCCTTTTTTTGAAGCAGATTGTACTACTACTTCGTCAAGTTCTTTCGTTTTATGTTCTAAAATGAAATCTAAGGTTTCGTTTTCAATGATGTTTTTTGTTAACTCTATTTTTTTATATTCTGTTTCGTCTATGAAAAATGTAGTCGTTCCTTTTTTTAATTGAATAGCATAAAAACCTAAAGAGTCTGAAAATATTGAGGTTGTAGTGTTACTGTTGTTTATCAGTATCTTAATGTTAGCTAATGGTAAACCTTTTGAATTGATGGTTTTACCTTGTATGGTTAAAGTTTGACCTGACACAGATAAAGCAAACAAAAGTAATGGAATTATGTATTTCATTAGAGTGCTCAAAGAATAATGGTTTAATCTATAAAAATATAGAGATAATAAAAAAAGCCCTTTTCAGGGCTTTAGTAAAAGCAAAATTACTTTCTCTTTAAAACTTTCTCTTTAAAACTTTCTCTACTGCTTCGATAATGGCAGAGCCGTTTAATTTGTATTTTTCCATAAGTTGCTCTGGAGTTCCAGATTCACCAAAACTATCATTAACCGCAACAAATTCTTGTGGGACTAAGTGGTTTTGGATTAGTGTTCTGGAAACGCTTTCTCCTAAACCTCCTATGATATTATGTTCTTCTGCGGTTACTACACAACCTGTCTTTTTAACCGATTGTAAAATAGCTTCTTCATCAAGTGGTTTGATTGTATGTATATTGATTACTTCTGCAGAAATTCCTTTTTCTTCTAATTTTTCAGCAGCTTGTAGTGCTTCCCAAACTAAATGTCCAGTTGCAATAATAGTTACGTCTGTACCTTCGCTTAGCATCACCGCTTTTCCAATCACAAATGGTTCATCTGTAGAAGTGAAATTAGGTACTACTGGACGACCAAAACGCAAATAAGCTGGACCGTGATGATCTGCTAATGCAATAGTTGCCGCTTTGGTTTGATTGTAATCACAAGTGTTTATTACCGTCATTCCAGGTAACATTTTCATTAATCCTATATCTTCAAGAATTTGGTGTGTAGCACCATCTTCTCCTAAAGTAAGACCCGCGTGCGAAGCACAAATTTTTACATTTTTGTCTGAATATGCCACAGACTGACGAATTTGGTCATACACACGACCCGTCGAGAAGTTAGCAAAAGTTCCCGTGAAAGGAATTTTACCTCCTATAGTTAAACCAGCTGCAATTCCAATCATATTAGCTTCAGCAATTCCGATTTGGAAAAAACGCTCTGGATGATTTTTTTTGAATTCATCAAATTTTAATGAACCTATTAAGTCAGCACAAAGTGCTACTACATTTTCGTTTTTTTGTCCTAATTCGGTCATTCCTGCTCCAAAACCAGAACGAGTATCTTTACTACCTTGATTTGTATATTTTTTCATAAGCCTCCCCCAGCCCCTCCTCAGGAGGGGAGTTCCTATTGGGGTAAATAGGGTTTATAATTATTTTATTTTTCTGCTAAGCCTTAGTTTCCCCCTTTGGGGGTTAGGGGGCTTAATAATCACCTAAAGTTTCTGGGTTTTGAGCCAAAGCTGTTGCTAATTGTTCATCGCTTGGAGCTTTTCCGTGCCAAGCGTGTGTATGCATCATAAAATCTACTCCGTTACCCATTTCTGTGTATAGTAAAACACAAATTGGTTTTCCTTTTCCTGTCTTAGATTTTGCTTCGCTCATTCCAGAAATAATAGCTTCAATATTGTTTCCTTCTTTTATTTCTAAAACTTCCCAGTCAAAAGCTTCAAATTTTGCTTTAAGATTTCCAAGCGATAAAACGTCTTTTGTTGTACCATCTATTTGTTGGCCATTATAATCGACAGTAACGATTAGATTGTCAACATTTTTAGCAGAAGCATACATAATTGCTTCCCAGTTTTGTCCTTCTTGCAATTCGCCATCACCTGTAAGCGCATACACTAAGTTGCTATCGTTATTTAGTTTTTTTGCTTGTGCAGCTCCTAAAGCAACCGATATTCCTTGTCCTAAAGAACCCGATGCCATTCTTACTCCCGGTAATCCTTCGTGGGTAGTTGGGTGTCCTTGTAAACGAGAATTTAATTTACGAAAAGTTGCTAATTCAGATACAGCAAAGTAGCCACTACGTGCTAAAACACTGTAAAATACTGGTGAAATATGTCCGTTTGATAAAAAGAAAACATCTTCTCCAATACCGTTCATATCAAAGCCTTCTTTTCTGTTCATTAGTTTTTGGTACAATACTGTTAAAAATTCTGCACAGCCCAATGAACCTCCAGGGTGCCCTGAATTTACCGCGTGTACCATTCGAAGAATGTCTCTTCTTACTTGTGTTGTAAAATTGTTTAGTTGTTGAATTTCAGACATTTTTTTAAAATAAATTTTGGATGTGCAAAAGTAATAATTAGTTGCGAGTTTTACTCTTCCTCGTTTTTATTTTTTAGCTTCATTAGTAAAATATAAGCATTTTTAACTATAATGTTATTTTTTGTCAGATTTTCGCTAGCTGTTATTTCAACTATTCCGTTCTCTTGATTTCCAGTTTTTACTGGTACCATCTTGAATTTTTGAGGACCAATAACAATGAAGATGTAATTTTTTCCTTCAAAATTTACAATAGCATCTTCAGGTAAAGTATTAGCTAAATTGTTTTTGATTTCAATTTCTGCATTCATATACATACCTGGATATAGGTTTTTGTCGTAATCTTTAAAATGACAATGCACATCGGCACTATGTTCATCTACCGATAAATCTTTGCTAATTAATAAAATTTCGCAAGGGTGTTTTTTGGAATCATTGTTGGTAAAAGCTGTGACTTTTTGTCCTATATAAAGTTTAGCTAAATCTTTCTCGAAGATTTTTAAGTTAAGATGAATGTCGTCTGGATTTACTAATTCAAATAATACATCAGATGGATTAACATATTTCCCTATGTTTACATTTACTTTTGAAACAAAACCGTTGATAGGGGAGTAGATACTAACACTTTTTGAAATTTTATTTGCAGATAATGATTTTGGATTGATATTGATTAATTTCAATTTTTCAGAAAGTGCGATTAGTTCAATTCGTAAGTTTCTATATTCCGTTTCGGCTTGTTGGAATGTTTTGTCACTGCTAGCTTGACTTTGATTTAATTCTTTTTGACGTGTAAATTCTTTTTCGGCATAGGATAGTTTCGATTTTGTAGTGAGATAGTCTTGCTGAATTTGCACATACTGTTGATCTTCCATTTTAGCAATTATTTGTCCTTTTGAAACGTGCATTCCAGGGAGAAGATGTGTTGATTTTAAATAGCCACCAAGAGGCATACTTACCGAAACCATATTTTGTGGTGGGACATCAATTTTTCCATTGACTTTAAGAATAGAAGCAATAGATTTTGATTCTAATTTACCTATTTCTATAGAAGCATTTTTAAGTTGTGCATCGGTTAAAGTAACAATATTTTCAGGAGTAGTTTCTTCCGAAACTTTTTCGCTTTCTGTAGTTGATTTGCAGCTTATAAGCAATGTTAAAAAGCTGATTATAAATATATTTTTCATTTTAATTGTTTTGAAGGTAATTAAGTTGAATAGTATTTTGATTGAGTTGATGAATCGTGTCAATATAATTATTCTGAATTTCTACCGATTGATTAATCAATAAAACCCAATCTAGATAATTAATTTCACCATTAACAAATTGTTTTGTTGCTGTTTGTTCTATTTTTTTAGAATTAGGATTTGCCACAGATTCAAAATATTTGATTTTTTCAAGATTGCTTTGATATTCTTTGAGAATAGAATTCAATTCGTTTTTGATTTTACTTTTTTGAAATTCTAATTCTGTTTCGGCAATTTGTTGGTTTACTTTCGAAGCTTCCACTCTAGCTTTTTGTGATCCTCCTAGCAACGGTATTCCCAATCCAAATTGTACAGCGTGGAATCTATTTGAGGCATTATAAATCATATTATCAGCCCCATTTCCTATAAAAGTTCCGTTTCCATACCCCAGATTTATGCTAGGTAAAAGTTTAGATTTTTCAACTTTAGTCAATGCTTCGTTTGCTTTTTTTTGCTGCTCTAAAACTTTTATAGATGGATGGTTTTCAATAGAATTAGTTGCTTTTTCTGGTAAATAATTCAGTTTTAAAGTTGATGAAATAGGAGTGTAGTCATTTTCAGAATTTAGTAGAAGTCTAAAATGGCTTTTGGCAAGTTCTTTGTCTTGTTCCAACTGTAGGAGTTGCATTTTTATATTACCTCGTTGGTTTTCGGCTGTGATTTTTTCTAATAAATTGCTTTCTCCTTTTGCGAATCTTAGTTCTGATTTAGTCAAAAAATTACCGAAAATAGAATCGTTTTTCATTAGAAGTTTTTCTTTAGCTTCAATATACAACAAAAGTGCAAAAGACTTTGTAACCTCTCTTTTGAGTTCTGCTTCTCTTAGGGTGGTTATTTCTGTTGCTGTTTTCCATTCTTCTGTAAATAACTTTTTTTGTGCGCTATAAACGGTTGGTAAATTGAATGATTGCGAAATCCCGAAACGATTGTCTTTGTATGAGCTGTTAAATTGTCCGTAATCGATAGCAATGTTTGTAGGAGCAATGTTAGTCGCACTTTTGATTAATTTTTTCTGATAATCGGCTTTTAATTTTTCACTTTTTAAAGAAAGGTTATTCTTTGCGGCTACAGACAAAGCTTCATCAAGAGTGATTTTATTTTGTGCATTTGAACTAAAGGCTAAAAAAGAAAAACCTATAATCAAAATAGCAGTCGATTTTTTTAAAAAATTTAGTTTCATTCCTTTTTCAAATAAGATATATAAAATAGGTAAAATAAATAATGTCAAAAAGGTCGCAATGAGTAGTCCGCCAATTACTACAGTTGCAAGTGGTCTTTGAACTTCGGCACCTGCACCATTACTTACCGCCATAGGTAAAAATCCTAAAGAGGCAACAAAAGCAGTCATTAAAACGGGGCGTAAACGTAGCTTGGTACCCATTAATACAATTCGTTTTAAATCATTCATTCCTTCAGATTTTAGTTGGTTAAATTCTGAGACTAAAACAATTCCATTGAGGACTGCAACTCCAAAAAGCGCAATAAATCCTACTCCAGCACTAATGCTAAAAGGCATTCCTCTCAATGCTAAAAAGAAAATTCCTCCAATAGCCGAAAGTGGGATAGCAGAATAAATTAATAATCCTTGTTTGGCTGAATTGAAAGCAAAAAAGAGTAGTAAATAAATCAGCAGTAGCGATACGGGAACTGCTATCATTAATCTAGCTTTTGCTTCGTTCAAGTTTTCAAAAGCACCGCCATAGGTTACATAATATCCTGAAGGGAATTTAATTTGTTTATCTATTTTAGTTTGTAACTCTTGAACGATACTTTGTACATCTCTATTACGAACATTAAAACCAATTACAATTCGTCTCTTAGCGTCTTCTCGTTGAATCTGGTTAGGGCCATTTTTTATTGTGACCTCAGCTAGTTGGTACAAAGGTACTTGAACTCCTTGAGGTGTAGGGATTAGTAAATTTTGAACGTCAGCTAAATCCTTCCTGTTTTTGTTGTCAAGGCGTACTACTAAATCGAATCGTTTTTCATCTTCAAATACTAATCCAGTACTTTGTCCAGCAAATGAGGTGTTTATTACCTTGTTTACATCTTCTATAGATAAATGATATTGAGCAATTGCGTTTCGTTTGTAATTAATAACTAATTGTGGTAAACCTGTTACGGGTTCTAAATATAAATCCTGAGTTCCTTCAATAGTATTTACAATTTTTCCTAATTTTTGAGAATATACTGAAAGAGTGTCTAAATTTTCGCCAAATATTTTGCAAACCACATCTTGTCTAGCGCCAGTCATTAGTTCGTTGAAACGCATTTGCACAGGGTATTGAAAACCAAAAGTAACACCAGGCACATCCTCTAGTGCTTTGCCCATTTTTTCTGAAAGCTCATTAAAAGTTTCTGCCGAAGTCCATTCGCTTTTATCTTTAAGGATAATCATCATATCAGCGGCGTCCATTGGCATAGGGTCTGTAGGGACTTCACCACTTCCTATTTTTGTAACTACTTTTAAAACTTCTGGAAATTCAGCTTTTAAGATACCAGCGGCAAGTTGGCAATTTTTTATAGAGGTATTTAAATTACTTCCACTTAAAACTCTTGTTTCTACAGCAAAATCACCTTCTTCCAAGGCGGGAATAAATTCACCTCCTAAATTTGATAAAATTACCAGAGCTAAAACAAAAAGCCCAATTACAATTCCCAATAAAATCTTAGGAATGTTTAATGCTTTTTCCAGAAGAGCTTGATATTTTTCTTCTACTTTGTTCATTATTTTATCAGAAAAATTAGGCTCGTGTTTTGCTTTTTTACTTAAAAATAAAGCACTCATCATAGGAATGTAAGTCAGTGAAAGCACAAACGCTCCCAGTAATGCAAACGCTACTGTTTGCGCCATAGGTTTAAACATTTTTCCTTCTATACCTTCTAAAGTAAAAATAGGTAGATAAACTATTAGAATGATTATTTGACCAAAAACGGCACTATTCATCATTTTACTTGCGGTACTTTTTACTTCGGTATCCATTTCGTCTTGAGAAATTTTTGAAGTTTTTGCAAAAAGCTTACTGTGCGATAGCCTGTGCATAACTGCTTCGACTATAATGACTGCACCATCGACTATTAAACCGAAATCTAAAGCTCCTAAACTCATTAAGTTTCCGCTTACACCAAATAAGTTCATCATTATGATGGCGAAAAGCATCGCTAATGGAATTACTGAAGCTACTAAAAGTCCTGCTCGGAAATTTCCTAGAAAAAGGACTAATACGAAAACAACGATTAGCGCTCCTTCAATTAAGTTTTTTTCTACCGTTCCTATAGCATTGTTAACCATTTTTGTGCGATCAAGAAACGGTTCTATAGTAACACCTTCGGGTAGGTTTTTTTCAATTTGAGTTATTCGTGCTTTGACATTTTTTATTACTTTGCTACTATTAGCTCCCTTTAGCATCATTACAACTGCTCCTGCAACTTCTCCTTCGTCATTAAAACACATTGCACCATAACGTGTGGCGTAACCTGTTTTTACTTCGGCGACATCTCTTAAAAATAAAGGCGTTCCAGATGCTGCCGTGGTAATAGCAATATTTTGAATGTCTTCTATAGAACCTATTAGTCCTTCTGTTCTAATATAAAGAGTTGTGGGACCTTTTTCGATATAAGCACCTCCAGTATTTTGATTGTTTTTTTCTACCGCTGTAAAAACATCACTTATGGTAAGTCCGTAAGAATTCAGTTTGTTAGTATTTACAGCAATTTCGTATTGCTTTAATTTACCTCCAAAACTGCTTACTTCGGCTACCCCTTTTACTCCTAAAAGCTGACGACGAACGACCCAATCTTGAATTGTTCTTAATTCAGTTTCTGTATATTTTTTTTCATACCCAGCTTTAGGTCGTATCACATACTGGTAAATTTCGCCTAATCCTGTGGTTACAGGGCCTAGTTCAGGAGTGCCTATTCCTTTTGGTATCTCGTTTTGAACTTTTTGAAGTCGTTCGGCTACTTGCTGCCTTGCCCAATAAATATCGGTTTCATCATCAAAAACAATAGTTACAAGTGATAATCCAAATCTCGAAAAACTACGTATTTCCTTTAATCCAGAAATATTATTATTGGCTTGTTCTATTGGAAAAGTAACTAATCGTTCGATATCGGTTGCGCCAAAAGATGGGGCAACTGTAATTACTTGTACTTGATTATCAGTGATGTCTGGTACGGCATCTATGGGTAATTTTGTTGCTTCTAGAATACCATACAAAACTAATGAAATGGTAAACAAAGCAATTATGAGTTTATTCTTTATAGAAAACTCAATA
The DNA here is from genome assembly GCA_030053945.1 of Limnohabitans sp. Classification (GTDB taxonomy): domain Bacteria; phylum Bacteroidota; class Bacteroidia; order Flavobacteriales; family Flavobacteriaceae; genus Flavobacterium. Next base: position 8,702 of record JASGCW010000055.1, on the reverse strand, counting down.
ATCTTATTTAGCATAGGAAAATTGTTTAATTAATGATTTGACTGATGAAGAATTTCTTCAAAATAGAATGATTAACTAAACTGAGGAGGTTGCCAGATGGTATCTAAATAATGAGAACTAAAAAATGTTTTTTTGAAAACAGAAACTGGTTTTGTTGCTGATTCGAAATGAAAAGTTTTAATTTCGATTTTTGTGTTTGTAAGTAAGGTAATTAGGATATTTTGTGAACAATTGTCACTGGTTTTAAAAGGAAGTTTCATATCCTTTTCATAATCTGCATCTTTGGAATTGTTTTTATAATGTTCATATAAAAAGTTCCAAAATGACAATGATTTATTTTCTGATTTATGTTCTTCAAAATGCTCAAACAAGGCTGGTGCTTTCAATAACTGGTGAATTTCAGTTGCTGAAAACAGGTAAAGGAAAATAAATGATATAGCAATAAACTTTTTCATCTTTTACAAAGATATTAAATTTGGATAATGGAGACAGGTTTTGTGTCTAAATTCTAATCGATTTTAATTATAGTGTTATAAAAAAATCATAATTCGTAATTCATAAATTGTAATTCAATTATCTTTGCGACCTACAAATGATATTATGAAATTTGATTTATTACATACAGACCCGCAAACACAAGCACGTGCGGGAAAAATTACAACAGATCACGGGGTTATAGAAACTCCTATTTTTATGCCTGTTGGAACTGTTGCATCGGTAAAAGGTGTGCATCAAAGAGAGTTGAAAGAGGAAATTAATCCAGATATTATTTTAGGGAATACGTATCATTTATATCTTCGACCGCAAACAGAAATTTTAGAAAAAGCTGGTGGTTTGCATAAGTTTATGAATTGGGATAGAAATATATTGACTGATTCTGGAGGGTATCAAGTGTATTCGCTTTCTTCTAATAGAAAAATTAAAGAAGAAGGAGTAAAATTCAAGTCGCATATCGATGGTTCCTATCATTTCTTTTCACCTGAAAGTGTGATGGAAATTCAGCGAACTATTGGAGCTGATATCATAATGGCATTTGACGAGTGTACACCATATCCGTGTGATTATCGTTATGCAAAACGTTCTATGCATATGACGCATCGATGGTTGGATAGATGTATCGCACATTTAGATAAGGTACCAACAAAATATGGTTATGATCAAGCTTTTTTTCCTATTGTGCAAGGAAGTACCTACAAAGATTTACGTGCACAATCTGCAGAATATATCGCTAATGCTGGAGCGGTAGGAAACGCTATTGGAGGTTTATCTGTAGGAGAACCTGCGGAAGAAATGTATGCAATGACAGAAGTGGTTACAGCTATTCTTCCTCAAGATAAACCTCGCTATCTAATGGGTGTTGGTACACCTATAAACATTCTTGAAAATATAGCTTTAGGAATAGATATGTTTGATTGTGTAATGCCAACGCGTAATGCGCGTAACGGAATGTTGTTTACTGCTAACGGTACAATAAATATAAAAAATAAAAAATGGGCTGATGATTTTTCACCTATAGATGAAATGGCTCATACCTTTGTAGATGTAGAATATACTAAAGCGTATCTTCGTCACTTGTTTGCTGCAGATGAGTATTTAGGCAAACAAATTGCTACAATACATAACCTAGGATTTTATATGTGGTTGGTTCGTGAGGCAAGAAAGCATATCTTAGCAGGAGATTTCCGTGAGTGGAAAGAGAAAATGGTTAAACAAATGAGCCAACGATTATAATGTTCAAACAGTTTTTTTCGAAATTAACAATTATTGATAAGTACATCCTAAAAAGGTATTTGATGACCTTTATAGTGATGTTAGTGATGTTTATTCCTATTGGAATTACCATTGACGTTTCGGAAAAAATCAATAAGATGATTGAAAATAAGGTGCCTTTTGATAAAATTGCGCTTTATTATTATCATTTTACAGTTTATTTTGCCAATTTGCTTTTTCCAATATTCTTGTTTTTATCAATCATTTGGTTTACATCAAAACTGGCTAACAATACAGAGATTATTGCTATTTTGAGTTCTGGTATTTCGTTTTCAAGATTTTTAAAACCTTACATCATTGGCGCTACAATGGTTTCAATTTTTGCATTAGTAATGGGATTTTTTTTAGTTCCAGCCGCAAGTGAAGGTTTTAATAATTTTAGGTATATGTATCTTATAGGAAATGGTCGTAATGAAATGCGGGAAACTTCGGATGTGTATCGACAAATTAGTGACAATGAGTTTATTTATGTCAATAATTTTAATCAAGAGGCTAAGACTGGATATAATTTCGTTCTTGAGCGTTTTGATGGAGATAAATTAGTAAATAAGATTACAGCTTCTTCAATTACTTATGATGAAAAAGCAAAATCGTATAATTTGATGAATTATGTAGAACGAAATGTTGGTGATCTAGATGATAAGATTATTGTTCAGCCTAATATGGTTAAAAAATTCAAATTTGAGTTAGACGATTTAACTCCTGTTGTGTATATAGCAGAAACCTTAAATATGACTGAATTAGATAAGTTTATCGAAAAGGAAAGAAAACGAGGTTCGTCAAATATAAATGCCTATTTAGTTGTGAAATATAGAAAATATAGTATTCCAGTATCTGCATTCATACTTACTATAATCGCAGTAGCAGTTTCGTCAATGAAACGAAGAGGAGGAATGGGGATAAACTTAGCATTAGGTATTGCAATAGCATTCGTATATATTTTCTTAGATAAAATATTTGGAACGTTAGCAAGTAAATCATCTATGAATGCCTTTATAGCAGTTTGGCTCCCTAATCTTCTTTTTGGAATTCTTGCCTATTATTTGCTTAAAAATGCAAAAAGATAAAAACCTTTCGAGTTATTTACATCTTCACTTAATTGTTTTTATTTGGGGATTTACTGCTGTTTTAGGAGCATTGATTACTTTAGAAGCATTACCTTTGGTATGGTTTAGAATGCTGTTTGCATCCTTCTTTATGTTAGGGTATATTGTTTATAAAAAAATTTCCCTTTCCCTTTCTTTAAAAACACAATTACTACTTTTATCTGCAGGTTTTGTAATAGCGTTACATTGGTACACTTTTTTTGAAGCCATCAAAGTATCAAATATATCCGTGACATTAGCTTGTATGTCCACAGGAGCTTTTTTTACTTCTATTCTCGAACCCATATTTTACAAAAGAAAAATAATATTCTATGAGGTTTTATTTGGACTTATAGTAATTGCGGGATTGTATCTTATTTTTCAAGTAGAAGATAAATATGCAAAAGGGATAATTTTAGGATTAATTTCTGCTTTTTTATCAGCATCATTCTCAATTATAAATGGGAAGTTTGCAAAGCAATATGATCCTTCTGTTATCTCGTTTTATGAAATAGTAGGGGGAGTGGTTTCTTTTACATTGATTCTTTTTTTTACTCGCAGTTTTTCTGTCGAATTTTTTCAGCTAAGCTGGAACGATTTTGCTTGGCTGATGGTTTTAAGTTCGATATGTACAGCCTATGCTTTTATCGCATCTGTACAAGTTATGAAATATTTAAGCCCATATACTGTAATGCTAACAATAAATTTAGAGCCTATTTATGGAATCATTCTAGCATTGTTTGTATTTGGAGAAAAAGAAAAAATGAATGAACAATTTTATATCGGGGCATTTATTATTTTGGCGATAGTTATCCTTAATGGAGTATTGAAAAACAGAAAAAGTATTTTGTAAGCTTTTGATTAATAGTTATATAGTTAAAACTGCTAACATTAATTGAACATTTCCTTTCAAACTCATTTGAAAATTTTATCTTTGTTAGCTCAATATTAGTAGAAAAAATAAAATCTTATGGAATATTTAGATTTTGAATTACCTATAAAAGAATTAGAAGAACAATTAGAAAAATGCCAATCAATTGGTGAAGAATCAGATGTAGATGTGTCTGAAGCTTGCGAAAACATTGCTCTAAAAATAGAAGAAAAGAAAAAAGAAATTTATGATAATCTTACTGCTTGGCAACGTGTGCAAATGTCACGTCATCCAAACAGACCTTACACTTTAGAACATATTGCTTATTTGACAGATAATACTTTTTTAGAATTATTTGGAGATAGAGGAGTTCGTGATGATAAAGCAATGGTGGGTGGTCTTGGTAAGATTAATGGACAATCCTATATGATTATCGGTCAACAAAAAGGGATTAATACTAAAATGCGTCAGTTGCGTAACTTTGGTATGGCAAACCCTGAAGGATATCGTAAGGCACTTCGTCTTATGAAAATGGCTGAAAAATTCAACATTCCGGTATTGACACTTATTGATACTCCAGGTGCTTATCCAGGTTTGGAAGCAGAGGAAAGAGGTCAAGGTGAAGCAATTGCGCGTAATATTTTGGAAATGTGTCGTCTTAAAGTGCCTATCATATGTGTGATTATTGGAGAAGGTGCTTCAGGAGGAGCTTTAGGAATAGGTGTAGGTGATAGAGTGTATATGATGGAAAATTCTTGGTACTCTGTAATTTCACCAGAAAACTGTTCTTCAATTTTATGGAGAAGTTGGGCTCACAAAGAGCAAGCCGCTGAAGCTTTGAAATTGACTTCAAAAGATATGTCGGAACACAATCTAGTAGATGGAGTAATCCCTGAGCCATTAGGAGGAATTCATAGAGATAAAGAAACAGGATTTAAAGCTGTTAAAGAATTTATCATAAAAGGATTTAATGAAGTGAAGGACTTATCAACAGAAGAGTTAGTGGCTCAAAGAATGGATAAGTACAGTAAAATGGGGCATTACAACGAATAATATTACAAATTTTTTTAAATCAAATCCGAAGCCCTGTAGGTTTCGGATTTTTTTTTGGTTATAAACATAAAATAAAACTTATCAACACAAGTTTTTAACAATATAAGGATTGTTTTTGTTTCCAAAGTCTTGGATTAAAACTTACATTCGCAGTATGGAAAATTTCAGAAATTCAAACCCTGCTAAAGCCGACAAAACTACTATCATAAATCTAGAAAAAGGGAAATTACCTCCTCAAGCATTAGATTTAGAAGAAGCAGTATTGGGGGCAATGATGATTGATAAAAAAGGGGTAGATGAAGTTATAGATATTTTACAGCCCGATGCTTTTTATAAAGATGCACATAAATATATTTTTGAAGCTATTGTAACTCTTTTTAATGATTCTCAGCCTATAGATTTATTGACAGTTTCTGCTCAGTTGAAGAAAATGGCAAAACTAGATTTAGCGGGAGGAGATTTTTATCTTATTCAGCTTACTCAGAAAATTTCATCTTCAGCTCATATTGAGTTTCATTCGAGAATTATTCTTCAAAAACACATACAACGTAGTTTGATTAAAATTTCTTCCGAAATAATTGAAGATTCTTATGATGAAACTACAGATGTTTTCGATTTATTAGATAAAGCAGAGTCTAAATTGTATGAAGTTACGCAAGGAAATATTAAACGTAGTTCAGAAACAGCGCAGAGTTTAGTAATTCAAGCCAAAAAAAGAATCGAACAAATTGCCAGTAAAGAAGGACTTAGTGGAGTTCAAACTGGTTTTCATGCACTTGACAAAGTGACTTCTGGTTGGCAACCATCAGATTTGATTATTATAGCAGCTAGGCCTGGGATGGGGAAAACCGCGTTTGTCCTCTCTATGGCAAGAAATATGGCTATTCAATACGGTCAAGCAGTGGCAGTTTTCTCTCTAGAGATGGCATCTGTACAGCTTATTACTCGTTTAATTTCATCTGAAACAGGATTGTCGTCCGAAAAATTAAGAACTGGAAAATTAGAAAAACACGAGTGGGAGCAATTATCTGTTAAAGTTCGTGATTTAGAGAAGGCACCACTTTTCATAGATGATACACCTTCTTTGTCTATTTTCGATTTACGTGCCAAAGCTCGAAGGTTAAAATCGCAATATGATATAAAAATGATTATCATAGATTACCTTCAATTAATGACTGCAGGAGGCGGTGGAAAAGGAGGCGGAAATCGTGAGCAAGAAATTTCGACAATATCACGAAATCTAAAAGCTTTAGCTAAAGAATTAGATGTTCCTGTAATTGCACTTTCGCAGTTATCACGTGCGGTTGAAACTCGTGGTTCTAGTAAACGACCATTACTTTCAGACTTACGTGAATCTGGTGCGATTGAGCAAGATGCAGATATCGTATCTTTTATTTATCGTCCAGAATATTATAAAATTGATGAGTGGGATGACGAAGAGCGTTCCCCAACTCAAGGACAAGCGGAATTTATCATAGCAAAACACCGTAATGGTAGTTTAGAAAATATTCGTTTAAAATTCTTAGGGCATCTAGGTAAATTTGATAACTTGGATGAGTTTGGGTCTGTGTTTGATGATTTGCCTTCTAAAATGAATTTAGATGATAACAATCCGTTCATAACGCCAAATCTTCCATCTCCGAATGAAGCCTTTGGAAGTAATATGAATAATTTTGATGATGATAGTGATGTGCCTTTTTAAAATATAATCCCGATTTATCGGGATTTTTTATTCAAAAATGTATCTTTGGTAATGTATTCGATTTGTTATATAAAATGAAAAAAATAGTATTTCTGTATATCATCTTTTTTGGTTTTTCAATGTTTGGAAACTCCATACTACTGCCAATGGATGAAAAATCACAAAAGAATCATTTAAAAGCTTATGGTATCACCTATTGGGTTTTGGATAAAGGTTATAAAGGGAGTTGGTTACTGAATTATAGAGGTGGTTCTTTTTTGTTGCCAGATGCAGATGAAATTAGAAAAGAATGTCAAATACGCGGTGTAAGTTTTGAAGTTGTTTCAGATGCAGAAGTACAACAAATTCTGGCTGAAATTTCTTCACCATCTCAAAATATGGAAACTGTAGCTCTTGAAAAAGCTCCTAAAGTTGCAGTGTATTCACCTCCTGGTAAACAGCCTTGGGATGATGCTGTGACAATGGTTTTGACGTATGCCGAAATCCCTTTTAAAGTAGTTTATGATGAAGAGGTATTGAGTGATCAATTGTTACTTTATGATTGGTTACATTTACATCATGAGGATTTTACTGGTCAGTATGGTAAATTTTATGGGGCATATAAAAATGCTCCATGGTATATTCAGCAAAAAAAAGAAGCAGAGCTTTTAGCCCAAAAATTAGGTTATGCTAAAGTTTCTCAGGAAAAATTAGCCGTAGCAAAAAAGATTAGAGATTTTGTTATAGGCGGTGGGTTTATGTTTGCTATGTGTTCGGCAACCGATAGTTTTGATATTGCTCTTTCTGCTGATGGTGTTGATATTTGTGAAACTATGTTTGATGGGGATGAAAGCGATGGTGGGTATCAAGCAAAAATTGATTATTCAAAAACATTTGCATTTAAAGATTTTGTATTAGATCGAAAGCCTGAGCATTATGAATTTTCTACTATTGATATGACAGAAAAAAGAGCCGTGCCATTTGAAAATGATTATTTTACTTTGATGGAATATTCAGCAAAATGGGACGTTATTCCAAGTATGTTGTGCCAAAATCATACTTCTTTAGTAAAAGGTTTTATGGGACAAACAACTTCATTTGACCGTGATTTGATTAAATCGAATGTGTTAGTAATGGGAGAATGCCAGATAAATGGTGAAGCACGTTATATTCATGCTCAAAAAGGAAAAGGATTTTTTACTTTTTTTGGAGGGCATGATCCTGAAGATTATCAACATAGAGTAGGCGATGAACCTACAGATTTAAATTTACATCCTAATTCTCCTGGTTTTAGACTTGTTCTTAATAATATTTTGTTTCCAGCAGCTAAAAAGAAACATCAGAAGACTTAATTTTTTTTAAAAGTATGCACTTTAAACAAGTTATAGATGAGGTTTATCAAGAGTCTAAATTGCAACCTAAAATAGGTAAGATAGCTACTTATATTCCTGAATTAGCAGATGTACATCCAGATAAGTTTGGAATTAGTTTTCTAAGCTTGGAAGGTGATGAGGTAAAGTGCGGTGATTCGGAAGAGCGTTTTTCTATTCAGTCTGTATCGAAACCATTAACTTTAGCACTCGCATTTTCGTTGGTTGGAGAAAAACTTTGGGAAAGAGTAGGAGTCGAACCTTCAGGAACGCCCTTCAATTCATTAGTCCAGTTAGAATATGAAAAAGGAATACCTAGAAATCCGTTTATAAATGCGGGAGCAATTGTAGTAGCAGATATCCTTTTGTCACATTTAAAAAATCCAAAAGAAGATTTTATTAATTTCCTTAGAGATATTTCTGGAATTCATTCGCTTAACTATGATTTTTCTGTTGCAAAGTCTGAAGCTACAACAGGATTTAGGAATGTGGCATTAGCAAATTTTTTGAAATCATTTGGTAATATTAAAAATGATGTTGCTAAAGTTTTAGATTTTTATTTTCATCAATGTTCAATCGCTATGTCTTGCTCAGAATTGAATAAAGTATTTTATTTTTTTGCAAATGAAGGAGTGGCATCTAATGGTAGCGAAGTTCTGAATAAAAGTCAGATAAAGAGAATGAATGCTATAATGCAGACTTGTGGTTTTTATGATGAGTCGGGTGAGTTTACTTATCGAGTAGGCTTGCCAGGTAAGAGCGGTGTAGGTGGAGGTATAGTAGCATTTTTGCCCAAAAAATTCATTGTTTCTACTTGGGCAGATTCATAAGTAAGCTGATTTTAATGAAAAACATAAAAAAATCCAATTTTG
>JASGCW010000054.1 GCA_030053945.1 Limnohabitans sp. | reverse complement strand
TTTTTCAAAATAATATTCTTGAATTTTCTCTTTTCTTATATCGAACTCACGTTAACAAAATATTACTGCCTTTTTTGTTTTTAATTCTAGTCCTATTTTAGTAACTTCGGCGGTAAATAACTGTAAATATCCTGCAAGATGCAAGAAGAAATGAATGACAACCTGCCACAAGCAGATGGAGATCAAAAAACAGAAATACAAGCAACTGCAAATGAAGCAGTTGAAACCATCGAAAATCTAAATGCTGAAGTTAGTGAAGATGCTACACTAGAAGACAATCTAGAAATTCCAATGCAAAATTATGAAGCAATGGATATGGATAAATTAGTCGTAGAATTAGAACACTTGATGACAACCGACAAAATAATGTTGGTAAGCAAGCATATAGACGAAATAAAATCGGCTTTTCTTTCTAAATATTATCATTTTTTAGATGAGAAAAGAGAAGAATTTATTCACGAGAATCCAAATTCTAACGAAGAATTTGAATACCACTCACCTTTGAAAGTTAAATTCGATAATTTATACACTAACTTCAAAGCTAAAAAGAACGCACATTTCAAATCTTTAGAATCAAAATTAAAAGCGAATCTACAAGAGCGCTTACATATCATTGAAGAACTTAAAACATTAATTTCTCCAACAGAAAACATCAAAGATTCGTTAAAACACTTTAATGAATTGCGTGAGCGATGGAAAAATGCGGGACCAATTCCTAAAGACAAATACAATCACGTTTGGAACAACTACCATTTCCATATTGAAAACTTCTATGACATTCTTCACTTAGACCGTGAAGCACGTGATTTAGACTTTAAAAACAACTTAGATAAAAAAACAAAAATCATTGAAAGAGCAAAAGATTTGCTTAATGAATCTGATGTTTTAAAAGCCTTTAGAGAATTACAACTTCTACATAAAGTTTGGAAAGAAGAAATTGGCCCTGTTTCTAAAGAAAAACGCGAAGAAGTTTGGAATGCATTTAGTGAGATTACAAAACAAATGCACGATAAACGCGAAGCTATTTTTGCCGAATTAAGAAATCGCGAAGTAGAAAATCTAGCTAAGAAAAAAGAAATTATTGCGCAGATAGAACAAATAGCTACTGAAAAAGTTGAAGCTCATTCTGGATGGCAAGGTCAAGTAAATAAAATTGAAGCTTTACGTCAAGCTTTCTTTGAAGCTGGAAAAGTTCCAAGCGAAGTAAATGAAAATGTTTGGGCTGAATTCAAAAATGCAGTTCGCAATTTCAATACACACAAAAACTCTTTTTACAAAGATATCAAGAAAGAGCAACAAGGAAATTTAGACAAGAAAAATGCCTTAGTAGCTCGTGCAAAAGAACTAATGGAAAGTGACGATTTTGCAGCTACCACTCCTATTATGAAGAAAATCCAAGAGGAATGGAAACAAATTGGACACGTACCTCGTAAATTTTCTGATAGTGTTTGGGCTGAATTTAAAGACGCTTGTAATCATTATTTTGACCGTTTACATGCTGTAAGAAATCAAAATGAAGAAGTAGAATTAGAAGCTTTCGAAAAGAAAAAAGAATATATTGAGATAGTAAAAGCTTTCGAATTTACAGGGAATCACAAAACCGATTTAGATGCTATAAAAGCTCATATCGAAGCTTGGAAATCTTTTGGTAAAGTTCCTTTTGCTCGTCGTCATATTGAAGGAAAATTCAACAAAGTATTAGATGGCTTGTTTGAAAACTTAACTTCTAGCAAAAAAGAAGCCGAAATGATGCGTTTCAACAACCGCCTAGAACAAATTTCTGGCGATGGTGATTCAAGAAAATTAGACAATGAAAAAGTTTTCTTACAACGCAAAGTCGATGAAGTACAAAACGAAATTTTCCAATTAGAAAACAACATTCAATTCTTTGCTAATGCTAAAAAAGACAACCCTATGGTTGCTGAAGTAAAGAAAAGTATTGAGCGTCATAAAGAAGAATTAGCTCTTTGGAAAGAAAAGCTAAAACAAGTTAGAAATATGTAAAACATATTGACTAATAAGATGGGATAAATCCATTTAAAACAGAAAGTCAATAAATTTATAACTATATTTTTTCTTAAAACCATTAAGAAATTAAGCCAATTAAGTATCAAATCCATTGCGGGAACTTAATCCTCTTAATTCCTTAATGGTTTGTTTTTATGATTGAATAATCAAAAATGGTTAGCAAAAGCAATAGTGTAGCTTTTTGATTTTTTGAGAAAGTCGATAAATTTATTACTTTTTTTTTCTTACAACCATTAAGAAATTAAGTCTATTAAGTATCAAACCCATTGCGGGAACTTAATCCTCTTAATTAATGGTTTATTTTTATATGATTTTATAGCCTAAAAATGGCTCCTAAACAGTAAAGCATTATCTCCTAAAAACACTATATAAAACAAAAAATCCCAACTTTACAGGTTGGGATTTTTTTATATCGATAAAATTGGATTAAGCAATTTTAAAACGTTTTCTATCATTTTCGTTCAAATAGATTTTACGTAAACGTAATGACTTAGGCGTTACCTCAACATACTCATCTTTTTGAATGTACTCTAAAGCTTCTTCAAGCGTAAATTTGATAGCAGGTACAATTCTTGTTTTATCATCAGCACCAGCAGAACGGAAGTTAGTTAACTGTTTCGTTTTGGTGATATTTACAACCATATCATCCCCACGAGAGTTCTCCCCTATTACTTGACCTTCATAAACATCTTCGTTAGGATCTACGAAAAATTTACCTCTATCTTGTAATTTATTGATTGAGTAAGGAATCGCTTTTCCATTTTCCATAGAAATTAATGAACCATTAATACGTCCAGCAATTTCCCCTTTATATGGTTGATATTCTAAGAAACGATGCGCCATAATAGCTTCTCCAGCAGTAGCTGTTAGTAACTGATTACGTAATCCGATAATACCACGAGAAGGTATATTAAACTTGATAATCATACGCTCTCCTCTAGGCTCCATACTTAACATTTCACCTTTACGAACCGTTACAAATTCAACAGCTTTACCTGAAACGTTTTCTGGCAAATCGATAGTTAATTCTTCAATAGGCTCACATTTTACCCCATCAATTTCTTTGATGATAACTTGTGGCTGCCCTATTTGTAATTCATATCCTTCACGACGCATTGTTTCAATCAAAACCGACAAGTGTAATACACCACGACCAAAAACCATAAATTTATCAGCCGAATCTGTTTCATTAACACGCAATGCAAGGTTTTTCTCTAATTCTTTATTTAAACGCTCTTTTACGTGGCGAGAAGTAACAAATTTACCTTCTTTACCAAAGAATGGCGAATCGTTGATAGTAAATAACATACTCATAGTAGGCTCATCAATCGCGATAGAAGCTAACGCTTCAGGATTTTCAAAATCTGCTACTGTATCACCTATTTCAAATCCTTCTAAACCAACAATTGCACAGATATCACCTGCAACAACCTCTGTTACTTTTTTACGACCTAAACCTTCAAAAGTATGTAATTCTTTAATTTTTGATTTAGAAATTGTACCGTCTCTTTTTACTAATGAAACGTTCATTCCTTCTTTTAGCACCCCTCTTTGTAAACGACCAATAGCGATACGTCCTGTAAAAGAAGAGAAATCTAAAGAAGTGATTAACATCTGTGGAGTACCTTCAGAAACTTTAGGTGCAGGAACATTATTAAGAACCATATCTAAAAGTGGCTCAATATTTTCTGTTTGCACTTTCCAGTCTTCACTCATCCAGTTATTTTTAGCAGAACCATAAACCGCTGGGAAATCCAACTGCTCTTCTGTAGCACCTAATTCAAACATCAAATCGAAAACTTTTTCGTGAACTTCTTCAGGAGTACAGTTTTCTTTATCTACTTTATTAATTACCACACAAGGTTTTAACCCTAAATCAATAGCTTTTTGTAATACGAAACGAGTTTGTGGCATAGGACCCTCAAAAGCATCTACTAACAAACAAACGCCATCTGCCATATTTAATACACGCTCTACTTCCCCACCAAAATCGGCGTGACCTGGAGTATCAATAATATTGATTTTAGTACCTTTGTAAGTAACAGAAACGTTCTTAGAAGTAATTGTAATTCCTCTCTCACGCTCTAAGTCGTTGTTATCCAGAATTAAATCGCCAGTATTCTCATTTTCGCGGAAAAGTTGGCAATGGTACATAATTTTATCAACCAACGTAGTTTTACCGTGGTCAACGTGAGCAATAATTGCAATGTTTCTAATCGATTCCATTTCTAAATTTTTGTGGGTGCAAAAGTACGATTATTTTTTTCTAATTCAAGGATTATGTGTAGATTAGTTAAAAAGAAAACTTTTTGATAACACAAACTAAAACTATGCAAGCTAAAAATATAGACGAAGTCATTTCAATTTTAGACAAAATTGTCGAAGAATGTAAAGCTACAAACAACCCTTTAGGTTATTTTGCTATTTTATACAGACAAGTAACCATCAATGTTCGCGACGGAATTTTAAACAATCGGTTTGAAGACAACCCTCGAATGGAAAGACTGGATGTTCATTTTGCCAATCGCTATTTTGAAGCTTATTTCAACTATCAAGTTCAAAAGCCAATTACCCAAAGCTGGAACATAGCCTTTATTTCATCCAAAAAAGAACACCTTATTTTACAATATCTTTTACAAGGAATAAATGCCCATATAAATCTTGATTTAGGCATTGCTACCGTAAAAACCTTAGAAAACAATAAAATTGAAACCATAAAAAACGATTTTAATGCTATCAATGCATTACTATCTGAAATGATAGATGAAGTCAAAGACAAAATTAGCTCCTTATCTCCAGTATTCAAGTTATTAATGCCTTTAGCAAAACAATGGGATCACAAACTAGTACAATTTAGTATTGAAACCGCACGAGATGGCGCTTGGGAATTTGCTAATACATTATACAACAACCCCTCAAACTTTGACAACTTACTAAAAGAACGAGACCAAAAAATAAATGCACTAGGAATTGCCTTAGTCACACCTCCCCGTTTTTTGAGATGGATTCTCAACACTATTTTGTTTTTTGAAACCGGAAGCGTAAAAAGCAAAATGGAAGTATTAGAGAAAAAAGTGCAGCAGTAAATAGTTTTAAACCCCTAAACTTTTCACTTGAAAAATTCAAACAAAGAATTAATTACCAACACATTACCCCTAAACAACTATGACGAACAGAAGAAACTTTTTAAAACTAACCGCATTAGCATCCGCAGGCACCTTAACAAGTGCGTTCAAAGGACTAGCTACTTTCAAAACCTCAAAAGTTAAAAAACCCATAGTTCTTTCCACTTGGGATTTCGGGATACAAGCAAATGATGCCGCTTGGAGTGTCCTACAAAAAGGAGGCAGGGCATTAGATGCTGTTGAAGCAGGTGTAAAAATCCCTGAAGGTGACCCTACTGAAAGAAGCGTAGGGCTAGGCGGACGACCAGATCGTGATGGAAAAGTGACTTTAGATGCTTGTATTATGGACGAAAACGGGAATATAGGCTCTGTAGCTTGCTTAGAACATATTGTACATCCTATTTCGGTAGCAAGAGCCGTTATGGAAAAAACTCCACATGTGATGCTTGTAGGTCCAGGCGCATTTGAATTTGCCTTATCCCAAGGTTTTAAAAAAGAAAAACTACTAACAGATGCTTCTGAAAAAGAATGGAAAGAATGGCTTAAAAAAAGTGAATACAAACCAAAAATAAACATAGAAAATCACGACACCATCGGAATGATAGCTTTGGATGCCAATGGCAACTTATCAGGAGCTTGTACCACATCTGGAATGGCATTCAAAATGCATGGTCGTGTGGGTGATTCGCCTATTATTGGAGCGGGATTATATGTAGATAATGAAGTGGGAGCCGCAACCGCTACAGGACACGGTGAAGAAGTCATTAGAACTGTTGGTTCACACCTAGTAGTAGAACTTATGCGTCAAGGACATTCCCCACAAGCAGCTTGCGAACAAGCCGTAAGACGTATAATAAAATTCACAGAACAACGAAAAAAGAATCTTGAAGATATCCAAGTGGGATTTATAGCCTTAAACAAAGCTGGTGAATATGGAGCATATTGTATTCATAGCGGGTTTACCTATGCCGTACACGATGGAAAAAACAGTTTGCTCAATGCTAAATATCAAATCAAATAATGCTAGAAATTGCTTGCTTTAATGTAGAATCGGCACTTATCGCAGCTAATGCTGGTGCCGATAGAATTGAACTTTGCGCCGATATCACTACAGGCGGAATTACTCCGCTTTTAGAAGATTTTATTTCGTTAAAAAATAAAGTGACCATTCCTATATATGTAATGATACGACCTAGAGGAGGCGACTTTGTATATAACGAAGAAGAACGCAATCAAATGATAACTGCAATCACGCTTTTTAAAAAAGCTGCTGTAGATGGTTTTGTTTTTGGCGCACTTACACAAGACAATGAAATAGATATTGATTCGAACAAATCACTTGTTGCTTTAGCAAATCCGCTACCTTGTACGTTTCATAGAGCTTTTGATGTGACCGCAAATTACTCGGATTCACTTGAAAAAACCATCCAATGCGGTTTTACAAATATCTTGACATCAGGATCAACTGCAAATGCGCTAGATGGCAAAGAGATATTAGCCAATCTAATTATTCAAGCTGGTAACAGAATAAATATTATATGTGGCGGTGGCGTACGTTCCACCAATCTTCCGGAAATAAAACAACACACAAATGGCAACTATTTTCATTCCGCAGCTATTACAGATGATTCAGCAATAGCTAATGGTGAAGAAATAAAAAAATTGAAGAGGGTGATGGGTGATGGTGCTTCGACAAGCTCAGCAACTTCGGATAATGGATTTTGGAAGGCAGAATTTAGAATTTGAGATTTATTTGTCTTTTGGAATTTGTCTTTTGGAATTTCCTATTTGGGATGTATGATGGTGCTTCGACAAGCTCAGCAACCGTTGGGAGATGAGAGTGACAAACTGTGTGACTTAGCTTTACGGTCTTAGCGAAAACCTAGTACTCTTTGCGGTAAATCTTTTGTGTCCTTTGTGGTTAAAAAATCTTATCCATAGATTTTCACAATAGTATAAAAACAAAAAATCCCGATTTTCATCGGGATTTAATTTTTTGAACACTAATTATAATAATTATAAAGACGCTACGTGTCTAGTTAATTTAGACTTTAAGTTTGACGCTTTATTATCGTGTATAATGTTTTTCTTAGCTAATTTATCAATCATAGAGATAACGCTTGATAATTTTGCAGATGCCTCAGCTTTGTCTGTTGCTAAACGAATTGCTTTGATAGCATTACGTGTAGTTTTGTGCTGGTATCTGTTTAATACTCTTTTTTTCTCGTTACTTCTAATTCTTTTTAAAGCTGACTTATGATTTGCCATTTTTTTTTAATTTTAATTGTAATAATTATTATAAACTACTAGTTAAAAAAGAAAAACCTCCCACAATTGCTTTCACAATCACTTTGGTTTTAACTAATAAAATAAAAACTTGAGACACTAAGCTTTATTTTATAAAACTTATTTACAACTAATTTGTAGCCCGTAAGGGAATCGAACCCTTCTTACCAGGATGAAAACCTGGCGTCCTAACCGATAGACGAACGGGCCATCGTTTTTTCAATATTTCAAATTGTAGCCCGTAAGGGAATCGAACCCTTCTTACCAGGATGAAAACCTGGCGTCCTAACCGATAGACGAACGGGCCATTTCGTACTTTGAAGATTTATTAAGCAAACTTCATTTCCGTAATGCGAGTGCAAAGATACACACATTTTTTATTTCTGCAATAGCACTCGCATTTTTTTTCAATATTTTTTTATCTATTTTTAGTAAGCCTTTGCAAATAAGACTCTTCCATTTGAAGAATTTCCTGTCAAAACACAAGTCCCTGATTCTTCTTTTCTATCCAAAGGAATACAACGAATAGTTGCTTTTGTTAATTCTTTTATTTTTTCTTCTGTTTCAGAAGTACCATCCCAGTGTGCAGAAACAAATCCTCCTTTGTTTTCTAATACTTCTTTAAATTCATCAAACGAATTTACTTCCGTAATATGCGTATTTCTATAATTTAACGCTTTATCAAACATTTCAGTTTGTATTTGCTCTAATAAATTCTGAATAAACTCCACTACTCCATCTTTTGCCACGACTTGTTTAGACAATGTATCTCGGCGTGCAATTTCAAGGGTACCGTTTTCTAAATCCTTAGGCCCTATCGCAATACGAACTGGAACTCCTTTTAATTCCCATTCCGCAAATTTAAAGCCTGGCTTTTGTGTAGTACGATTATCAAACTTCACCGAAATACCTAACTTTCTAAATGATTTAGCTAATTCATCAGCTACTGCCGAAATTTTCTCTAATTCTTCATCCGATTTAAAAATTGGAACTATAACTACTTGAATAGGTGCTAAATTAGGAGGCAACACTAATCCGTTATCATCAGAATGCGTCATAATAAGAGCACCCATCAAACGAGTAGAAACACCCCAAGATGTTCCCCAAACATATTCTTGTTTACCTTCTGCGCTTGTGAATTTTACATCAAAAGCATTTGCAAAATTTTGCCCTAAAAAGTGAGAGGTTCCGGCTTGCAAAGCTTTTCCATCTTGCATTAATGCTTCGATACAGTATGTTTCTTCAGCTCCTGCAAAACGTTCATTCTCTGTTTTAACTCCTTTAACTACCGGAATAGCCATAAAGTTTTCAACAAAATCTGCATATACATTCATCATTTGCACCGTTTCTTCGATAGCTTCTTGCTTTGTGGCGTGAGCTGTATGCCCTTCTTGCCATAAAAATTCGGCTGTACGTAAAAACAAACGCGTGCGCATTTCCCAACGCACCACATTTGCCCACTGATTAATTAATAAAGGTAAATCTCTATACGATTGAATCCAATTTTTATAAGTACTCCATATGATAGCCTCAGAAGTAGGACGTACAATTAATTCTTCTTCCAACTTAGCATTAGGATCTACCATTAATTTCCCAGGACGATTTTCGTCGGTTTTTAGACGATAATGAGTAACTACTGCACACTCTTTTGCAAAGCCTTCAGCATTCTTTTCTTCTGCTTCGAACATACTTTTGGGCACAAAAAGCGGAAAATAAGCGTTACTATGTCCCGTTTCTTTGAACATTTTATCTAATTCGGCTTGCATTTTTTCCCAAATTGCATAACCATATGGCTTGATTACCATACAACCTCTTACCGCTGAATTCTCAGCTAAATCGGCTTTTACAACCAGTTCGTTATACCATTTTGAATAATCTTCTTCTCTTTTTGTTAAGTTCTTGCTCATCTCCAGTGTTTTGGCACAAAATTTGTGAATTGTTAAAGTTGAAATAGTTTGCACAAAACTAGTTATTTTTGTAATGTCCAACAATAAAAATCAATAGAAATGAAAACTAATTACTATTTAAAAAATCTTACTCTAAAATCCTTTGTTGGATTATTAGGAGTTATTGCAGCTTCATGTGGTAGTTTCCAAAACAAATCGTATTACGATAACGATGGTATCTACGGAGATAACAAAAGAGAAACAACACAAACCTCGCGACCAACCGAAACCCAAAGTAACAAATACAAAGAATATTTTGCCGCTAATGCTAATAACTTCTCGACAGAATCATCAGAAACTTTTACTGATATAGATAATTATTCCAGTCAGAATAGCAAAGACACTACAAGTGTAAAAACCAAAACAAATTATGCAGGTTGGGGAAACAATGATCACAATGTAACTGTAAACATTTACAATTCTAGTGGATGGTACAACGATTATTACTGGAACAACTACTGGGGTTGGGGATACCACAGACCATATGGTTACTACGGATATAATTCTTGGTACAATCCATACTGGGGATATGCTGGATGGTACGGCTCAAACTGGGGATGGGGTTGGAATTATGGATGGAACAACTGGGGATGGAATTATCCTTACTATGGCTCTTACTACTACGGAAATTATTACGGCTGCAATTCATATTATGGATACGGGTACAATAATTACGGATACGGAAACTATTATAGAGGAAATTACGCTTATGCTAATGGCAGAAGAAATTCTGGTTCTTCATTTGTAAATACTTATTCTAATAATTCATCTTATTCAGGAAGAAGAAATTCTTCGCCAAGAACATACGATTCTGCTCCAAGATCATACGATTCTTCACCTAGAAATTACAACTCTACACCTAGAACATACGATTCTTCACCTAGAAATTATAACTCTACACCAAGAACCTATGATTCTACTCCTAGAAATTACGATTCATCGCCTAGAAATTACGACTCTTCACCAAGAAGTTATGATTCTTCTCCTCGTTCCTATGGTGGCGGAAATTCTAGCGGTGGAAGTTCTGGCGGTGGAGGCGGTTCACGTGGTGGTGGACGTAGATAAAAATTAAACATCAATCAATTTTTCCACTACAATAGGTTTACATAAATCTAAATTTAAAAAAATGAAGAAAATATATTTAGCGATAGCTTTTATTACAAGCTTTTTCAATGCTAATGCTCAAGGAGTAAATGAAGCCCTGCAATATTCAATTACAGATATGAACGGAACTGCTCGATTTAGATCTGTTAGTGGTGCGTTTGGAGCTTTGGGCGGCGATTTATCCGCTGTAAGTATTAACCCAGCTAGTTCAGTAGTTTTTGCCAATAATCAGGCAGCATTTACATTAAACAACAATTACAATAGTATAAAATCTCAGTATTTTGACACAAAAACAGAAACAAACACTAATAACCTAAGCTTTAATCAAATAGGAGGTGTTTTTGTGTTTGAAAATGATGACAATTCATCAGGTTGGAACAAATTTGCATTAGCTATAAACTATGACAATCAAGCTAATTTCAGAAACTCTGTGTTTTTATCTGGCGAAAATCCAACAAATTCAATAGATCAATATTTCTTGAATCAAGCTAGAGGAATGAAATTTTCTGATATTAGTGGTTTAGAATTCAATGAAATGGGATTTCAACAAACCCAAGTAGCACTAGGATATGATTCACAACTATTGGATTATGATAGTACAAACAATGTCTTTTACGCCAATATTTCTCACGCACCCGATGGCAAAAAATATTCTCAGCAAAGTACTTACAAAAACACAGGATACAACGGTAAACTAACTTTTAACTTTTCGGCTGAATATGATAAAAAATTAATGGTTGGTATTAATTTGAATGCACATTTTTCTGAATTCACACAACAAAAAAACTTTTTTGAAAAAAATGACAAGGCTAATTATGATAGTGGAGCTACTGTAAAAAGCATCTCTTTCTATAATGAGTTACAAACTAAAGGTGCTGGATTTTCGTTGCAAGTTGGTGGAATTTACAAGCCTACTCCTGAACTACGTTTAGGATTTACTTACGACTCTCCTACTTGGATGGTTTTAGAGGATCAACTATCACAAAGAATCTCTACAACTGGAGTTGTTGTAGATACTCCTGGTCCTCCTCCAACATATAAATCTTTTAGCCACAATATTGACCCTAGAACACCAATCGTTTTCGAGCCATATACTATTGTAACACCTGATAAATGGACATTTAGTGGCGCTTATATTTTTGGTAAAGAAGGGTTTATTAGTTTTGATTATAGCATTAAAGATTATTCTACAATAATATTTAAACCTTTCAATCAATTTAACGACCCTAAAGGAAATAACTCAAATAACATCTTCCCTACTTTATTTGGTACTTCTAATGAATTTAGAGTCGGTGCTGAGAAAAAAATAAAACAATGGAGTTTACGTGGTGGATACAGACGTGAAGGATCACCTTATGTTGACAAAAGCTATATGAGTGATTTAGAAGGATTTTCAGGAGGCATAGGTTATAATTGGGGAGGCACAAAATTAGATTTTGCCTATTCTACTTCAAAAAGATCTTATAAGGAAGAAATTTTTCAAAATATTCCAGACTTAGCTAATTTCTCTAAAAGAAACCACAACTTTACAGTAACACTAGCATTAGAGTTTTAAATACTGAAAGATGGTGCTTCGACAAGCTCAGCAACCTTGGTGCTTCGACAAGCTCAGTAACCTTGGGTGAGAATGTTCTACAAGTTCAACAGTTTTTTGAAGAGATAAATGAATAAAATTAGAAATATTGAAAACTGGTATTGAAGCTGAAAATTAGTAACTATTCAGCTATTACTTTGTTCGTTTGATAATAAATAGAGTTGCTGTTAAACACGGTTTCTTTATTACACCTGACAGGTTTTTCAAAACCTGTCAGGTGTAATAGCTTCAAATCAGGTAATCATTCAACTCTATTAAAAAAATCACATTGCTTTAAAACTTACTAATTAATAAAACAACAACTATTATACAAACCCTAACTAACTGAATAGATACATTTGAGAGACTGAATAGTTACGAAAATCAATTTTAAACGTAAAACAATTTTTTCCCAATTCACTTCATAATTCTGCTCTGAATGTTTACTATCAATTAGAAATACACTAAAATCCGTCCTCTATGTGACGGATTTTTTTATTTAAATCTATAGGAGCCAAAAAAATATCGTAATTTTGCACTCCAATTTTTAAAGAAATGAGAACCAAATCGTTAAAGAAAAACAAAATCAATGTAATCACTCTTGGCTGTTCAAAGAATGTATATGACAGTGAAGTTTTAATGGGACAATTAAAAGCTAGTGGAAAAGATGTTGCACACGAACAAGAGGGAAATATTGTGGTAATAAACACTTGTGGTTTTATTAATAATGCCAAAGAGGAATCTGTAAATACAATATTAGAATACGTTGACAAGAAAGAACAAGGAATTGTTGATAAGGTTTTTGTTACGGGCTGTTTATCTGAAAGATATCGACCAGATTTAGAAAAAGAAATTCCAAATGTTGATCAATATTTTGGAACCACAGATTTACCTTTACTTTTAAAAGCTTTGGGTGCCGATTATAAACATGAATTGCTAGGCGAGCGTTTAACAACCACTCCTAAAAATTATGCTTACCTAAAAATCGCTGAAGGATGTGACCGTCCTTGTAGCTTTTGTGCTATACCAATTATGCGAGGCAAACACGTTTCGCAACCTATAGAAAAATTAGTTAAAGAAGCTGAAAATTTAGCTAAAGATGGCGTAAAAGAATTGATTCTAATAGCTCAGGATTTGACTTATTATGGATTGGATTTATACAAAAAAAGAAATCTTGCTGAATTATTAGAAAATTTAGTAAAAGTTGAAGGAATTGAATGGATTCGTTTGCATTATGCCTTCCCTACTGGTTTCCCTATGGATGTTTTAGAATTGATGAAAAACGAACCTAAAATTTGTAACTACATCGATATACCATTACAGCATATTTCTGATAATATCCTAAAATCGATGCGTCGTGGTACAACCTACGAAAAAACGACTCAATTATTAAAAGATTTCAGAGCAGCTGTTCCAGGAATGGCTATCAGAACCACTCTTATCGTGGGTTATCCGGGTGAAACAGAAGAAGATTTCCAAATATTAAAAAATTGGGTTGAGGAAATGCGTTTTGAACGTTTGGGTTGTTTTGCCTATTCGCACGAAGAAAACACACACGCATACTCGCTTGAAGATGATGTACCTGAAGAGGTAAAACAAGCTAGAGCTAACGAAATAATGGAAATTCAAGCACAAATTTCTTGGGATTTGAATCAAGAAAAAATTGGAAAAACTTTCAAATGTATTATTGACAGAAAAGAAGGCCCTTATTTTGTAGGAAGAACTGAATTTGATAGTCCAGATGTTGATAATGAAGTTTTGATTGATGCTTCTAAATTCTATTTAAAAACTGCCGAGTTTGTAAACATTAAAATCACTGATGCTACCGAGTTTGACTTATATGGTGAACCAGCAGTATAAATTCCAAAATACAAATAAAAAAATCCCAAATTCTTGCAACATAGATCCTATCGAAGGTGCAGAAATTGGGATTTTTAAATAATATCTATAATCTTTATTTTTCCTTTGAAATTAATTCCCAAACTTTCTCATTGTAGTTTTCCTTGGTTATTCCTGTGAGCTTTTGTAAGACTTGGTAATATTTTTCATTTCCCTTCTCCCATTTTCCACAATTTAGAAATTCCCAAACGGCTGAAAACCCCTTTTCTCTTTCGATTTTCTTAACTATCAAGGCATTTACTACATAATCAGCTATGAGATGTTTCTCTTTTGAATCACCAAAATCTAATGAATTTTCTTTAACGTTTTTCCAATCTGTATTTTTATTAATTGCTACTCTAGCTTTAAACATTTTAAAAATTTCATTCCAACTTATCCCCCAACTCCCACCATATAAATAAGCACAAGCCTCATCTAGTGGCTTATAAATTTTACTTCTTGAAATCTTTTCACTCAACTTATCGTGCCATAAATCATGACCTATATATTCATTTAAAGAAACCTCATCTTTGTTTAAAATAACCAAATTGTTTGTTCCTTCTGATACACTTAACACTGTGTCATCATTCCAACCATTAAATTTAAGCTTATAATTTAAGCCTATTATTTTTTGCATCTCTACAAAATCATCACATAAATAATAGGTAGAATTTCTATTTGCTAACTGCAATTTTTGCTCAAACGATGTTGTTTGCTTGGCAAGACTCAAAACAAGATTTTTATTAATTGTATCTTTATAAAAAAAGCTAAAGTTTCTTATCTTATAAAGTTTCCAATCTTTTGTATTTCTTAATAATGGTGACGAAAAAACAAATTTATCATTGTCGCTTTGCGCTATAAATTCAAAAGTAGAATTAAGTATTGCATTGCTTTCACTTATACCAATAAAAGAAATCTGAATTAAATATTTATTAGAATCTAACAACACTACATTTGTCAAATAGGGTTTATAAAAGTAATCATTATTAAATCTTTTACTTTTTTGAAGATCTTTTATTTCGTCTAAGAGTACAAAAGTTTCTTTTTTTTCTGACTGTAATACAAAACGATTTTCTTGATTAGCATTTTGTGATGCTAACAAAAATTGGTTTAAAGAATGCAATAAGCTTTTAGTAAGAACACTATCTTTAGGTAATTGGATATCGGGATTTATTTTTACGTCAAAATTTGATTGTGAAAATCCAAAACTTGACAAAAAAAATATAAACAGTAATTTGGTAGGTAATTTCATTTAGTATGTAATTTAAATATTATTCATAAAACTCAGTTTTCAACTTTCCAATACTCAAGAAAAAACAAAAAAGTCTTGAAATAACAAGACTTTAAAATAAGATTGATGATATTGAAACTACTATAACACACTATTTTTTAATTAACCTCTCCTTTCAGAGTTAATACCTTAGGAGTTGTTTCTGCATTTGTGGTTACAGTAACGGTTTTAGTAAATTGACCTTTTGCAGCTGCATTATAAATAGCTTTTACATATCCATTTCCACCAGCTGGAATAGCTGTTTTTGTATAATCTGTAGAAGTACATCCACAAGAACCTTGAACATTTGTAATCAGCACTTCCTTGTTACTTTGATTTTTAAATACAAACTCAACAGTTTTTGGTTGGTTTTGAGGAATGACGCCTACATCAATTGTGTCTTTATTCCAAGCAATTAAATCTTTTGATAAAAATGACATTGCGAAAAATGGCAATACAATAAGAACTAAAATTTTAAATAATTTTTTCATAATAATTTGGTTTTAAATGTTTAACAAGACAAATGTAGATAGTCTTTTTATTGACTCTTGTTAACCAATTTCAAACCTTTGTTAACGACTTGTTAACACAAAAAAGCTAAGTTATTTTTTAGTAATATTACATTCAGAAATGAAAACAACTAAGCTTAATATAATCATTGTTCTTGGACTTATAGCAACTGTAGGTATTCTAATAGCTCAGTTACTATGGACAAAAGAAGCTTTTAGCCTTGAAGAGAAAAAATTTACTCAAAAAGTACATATTGCTTTACTTGAAGTAACTAAAAAATTATACCAAGGCTCCCAAAATAGTTTACCGAATAATCCTGTAAAAAAAATCGCTAATGACTATTATGTTGTAAACATCGAAAATGATTTTTCACCAGATGCTCTAGAATTTTACCTCAAAAAAGAGTTTGCTAGATTTTCACTCAACACAGATTTTGAATATGCGATGTATAATTGTCAAAGTGATGAGATGGTATATGGAGATTATATTTCGATAACTAACAACACAAAAGAAAACAAAACCATTCTTTTTCCTAAACATAAAAATTTAATCTATTATTTTGCTATACGTTTTCCTAACGAAAATAAATTTTTATTCAGTTCTTTAAAATTCTGGTTTTTGCTTTCGTTTGTACTTCTAATAATACTTGTCATTTATGTTTTCTCTATTTATACTATTCTACAACAAAAAAAATATAGTGAATTGCAACGTGACTTCATCAATAATATGACACACGAATTTAAAACCCCTTTGTCATCTATACTTCTTGCGTCTAATTTTTTATCTAAACAAGATGCTATCACTGAAAATGAAAAGCTAAAAAATTATACTCAAATCATTATCAATCAAAGTAAAAAACTAAATGAACATATAGAAAAAATACTAAATATTGCAAAAACTGATAATGATTCATTAGCATTAGAAAAAAAGAACATTTCTATCGCTACAACTATATATAATGTGATTGAAAACGTAAAGTTGAAATTTGAAAACTTAGAGATATCTGTTGATGCTGCTAAAGATTTTTCTATTACTGCCGATGAATTTCATTTCACAAATATCGTTTACAATCTGATTGATAATTCTATAAAATATTGCGCAAACGTTCCAGAAATAAAAATTGCTATAACTGAAACAAAAAACGCAATCGAATTAAGTTTTTCTGATAACGGACTAGGTGTTTCAACTAAGAATATTCCGTTTATATTTGATAAATTTTATAGAGAAAAAAATAAGAAAAGTAATGAAGTAAATGGTTTTGGTCTTGGTTTGTATTATGTAAAAAAAATTTGCAATCAGCACAATTGGAAGATTTATGCTCAATCCAACCAACCAAGTGGACTAACCATAAAAATTCTAATTCCTAAATTTTAAATAATGTCAAAATTCAAAATTTTATATGCCGAAGACGATGCTACTATTGCTTTTCTGACTAAAGATAGCTTAGAAAGTAAATATGATATTTGCCACTGTACAAATGGTGCAGAAGCTTTTGACAAATTTAAAAATGACTCTTTTGACATTTGCATTTTAGACATTATGATGCCGAAAATGGATGGCTTTGAATTAGCTGAAGCCATTCGAAAATTAGATATTGAAATCCCAATATTATTTTTGTCTGCAAAAACACTCAAAGAAGACAGAATAAAAGGACTTAAAATAGGTGCTGATGATTACTTAGTAAAACCTTTTAGTATTGAAGAGTTAGAACTTAAAATTGAAGTTTTTTTAAAACGTTCTGCTAAACAGCAACTCAATTATAATCAAAAAACTATTTATACTGTTGGAAAATATCAATTTGACCCATTGAATTATTTAATTTACGACACCACCGAAAAAATTGTCCTCACGCAAAGAGAAGCAGAGTTATTAAAACTTTTTTTAGATAATAAAAACCAAGTATTAAAAAGAGAAATAATTCTCAAACAACTTTGGGGAAACGACGATTATTTTCTAGGTAGAAGCCTAGATGTATTTATTTCAAGGTTAAGAAAAATCATTTCTAATCAAGAAAGTATATCTATCGAAAATTTACACGGTATAGGTTTTAGATTTAATTATAAGGAGTAATTTACTCAAACTTAAAAGAAGTACCAAAAACAAGAAAGTTTCTACCAAAAACGGCTGTGTTTTTTTCTGAAGCATTATGCACATAATTTACCCACAATGGTAGTGTATAATGCTGATTAATCTTTATATTTTTTGAAAATTTTAGCGATATGTTCACGATACTAATTTTATCATAATCACCCGCAGTATAATATTCTGCCTGATTATTTAATACAACCCCAAAAGCAGACTCAATATCTACTTTATGAAAAACATTTGATTTTGATTTTTTAAATAAATCTTCAAATTTGTAGCCTAATTCCAAGTAGGTTGTAAAATTTTGTCTTGGATTTTCATTATTCTCATCATAGTCAAAATCATTTCCTGCCACAAGTGTGCTGACAGTTGCATTAAAAGGGATCCAAACTTTAGAAAAATCAAATAAAAAATTCAAATCTACAGTTTTAACTCCATTTGATCCATAATTCAAATAACTGTTATCTATCCCTTCTATTTTTTCTACAGTAGGCCAATAATAATCCCAAACTTGAATAGAAAAAAATTTATTTACGTTATAAGTAAGAAATAAATCAATCTCCTGATACCCTCTATAAGAACTTCCATCAGGATAAAAATAATCACTTTTAAAATTGGTTGTCGCCCAAGCTCCAAAAGAAATTTTTTTATTGAATTTGTATTTTATTGTAGGTTGTACCACTGTATAATCACCACCCCAACATTGCCCTCTCCATAAATACCTATTAGCTAAATCTAATCGTACTTCCCATTTTAATTTAGCATTTGTAACACTAGAAATAGTATCTTGAGAAAAAACAATATCAGTAATAAATAAAAAAAAGATTATGACTGTTTTATACATTATTTTTATCTAGAACATTATTTAGAATCATAAATAATTTATTCTTATCTATTGGCTTTGTGATGTACCCATCAAATCCAAGTTCTTTTATTTTATTAATTTCTTCTGATGCAGAAAATGCTGTTTGAGCAATTATAGGTATATTT
The DNA here is from genome assembly GCA_030053945.1 of Limnohabitans sp. GTDB lineage: Bacteria > Bacteroidota > Bacteroidia > Flavobacteriales > Flavobacteriaceae > Flavobacterium. The sequence continues at coordinate 7,413 of JASGCW010000054.1, read as the reverse complement.
TTATTAAAAGAGCGTATTTTAATAAAAGCATCAAAACCACTAAGTCTAGGCATTTTTATATCCATAAGAATAATATCAATATCATTTCTATTTTTAGCAAAGTCAACAGCTTCTTCCCCATCACGAGCCCTGACAACGTTGCAATCATAATCTTTTATCAGTTTTTGAAATAACAAAAAATTAATATTATCGTCTTCAGCAATCAGTATGGTAGCAATCGAATTTAATTTTTTTATTCCTACTCCTTCAGAATATTTTTCTCCTTTTTCTTCTTTCTCGGAAGACACATCATAGACTATTGGAATAGAAAAACTAAACTTAGAACCTTTACCTAATTCTGAAGTAAGACTTATACTTCCATTCAACATTTCCACATAAGCTTTAGTTATTGCTAGACCAAGTCCTAATCCTCCAACCTTTATAGAGTAATCTCCATCAACCCTTCTAAATCTATCAAAAATCAATTCTTGGTTTTCTTTTTCAATTCCGATACCCGTATCTTCCACAGAAAATTCTAATTTATCCTCAAAATCATTCCATTGGTAAGATAATTTCACATACCCAGAGTTCGTAAATTTAAAAGCATTAATTATCAAATTAGTAATAATTTGCCTAAGTTTTACTTCATCTGTAATTACTTTTTTACCAATTTTCAATGAAGATTTGACTAATATCAACGCAATTTTTTTCTCTTTAGGAATCGCAACTTTTAAAGAGTTGTACAATTCCTCCATAAATTCATCAATATAAATAGAGGTGGCTTTGGGTTTGACTAAATTAGAATCAATTTTTGACATTTCTATCAAATCATCAATAATTGAAACTAAATTTTTGCCGCTATTTTTAATTATTTTCAAATATTCTTTTTTTTCAATTTCATTTAAGTAATCCGAATCCAACAAATCTGAAAAACCTAAAATAGCATTCATAGGAGTTCTAATTTCGTGAGAAAGATTTGTCAAAAATGCTGTCTTAAGTTTATCACTCTGTTCTGCTTTACTTTTTTCTACTTCAAGTTGCTTTTGCTGTTTGATATTTATATCAAATAAATTCCCGATATAACCAAACTCTCCAGAAGAGTTTTTGAGTACTTTAATCGCTTTTTTATTATTTGTTTCTAATATCCTTGTAACCAATTTCAATGGCGTAAAAATCCATGTTCTCAAATAAAAAATTACAAGCGTAAGCAAAATTGACAAAACAATTACCAATATCCAAAGTGTCTTTTTGGTTGAATTAAATGAAAAATTAAAATTTCTTTCGAAATTAATTGAGGCAATTTTTTCTTTATTCCAATCAAATAAGGCAAAACTAGCTGGAATTCTATTTTTATTTGGGCGGAAGCTCTTATCTTCCTTATCAATATAAATCTTTGAATTACAAATATTTTGCAACTCTAAGATATAATTTTGATCAAGCGATCTAGCTATAAACAAATATCCCGCTGGTTCTGTTTTTATCTTATAAGGATCGTTTGATGGATGTATTGTAGCCGCAAAAACCTCTATAACTCCATCAGGAATAACCTGATAGTAATTTAAAATTTTTTGCTTCTGTAAGTTTACTAATGACGCTGTTTCTAAAAAATCGCTTGACTTTATTTTATCTGTACTAGCACTAGAAATAAATTTTCCTTCTAAATCATATACTCCTATATAATCTGCCTTATATAATTTTAAAACTCCTGACAAAGAATTTTTGAACCAATCTTTATCTTGAGAATTAACAAATTGAACTAATTCGTCCCAATAAGTAATATCTTTTATAACAGCAATTTGAGACTCAGAATTCAGTTTCAACAAAGCATTTATTTCATTCTGAAATTGCAATCTAGAAGATTGATAAACTTTTTTCTCTTGCTGGTTAGTGTAATAATAAATTGAAAAAAAAAGTGTTAAAAACAAGAAACTTGATACTAAAATAAGTAATAGTATTTTGGTATAAGTAGATACGCTTTTTGTTTTGTTCATTAGGTTAAATCCTTCGTTTTATAAATATATTAAAAAAAGGAGATTTTAAAAAACAAATCTGTTTTTAATTTATAAAATTAGAAAGAAAGCAATATCCCGAAATTTTGCAATTTCACAATCTCTTTTGAAAACCAAAAAAGTTCAAAATCTTCAAATTGATTTTCGAAGTCCGATTTTAATTGTTGTAATGTAATTACCGATTGTTTTTTTATGTTGATAGAATCTAAAGTATTCAAAAACCAATTCCCTTTATCATTTTCTAAAACAATTGATAACGAATTTGTTTTCTCGTGAAAAGTAAGCTGCATCATTTCCCAAGAATTGCCTTTTTTAGATTTAGTAAAAGTATTCACTAAAGGTCGTTGTGCCGTAAAAAAGATCTTAGCATTTGGCTTAAAAGAAAATGCAGTTTCTTTTTCCAAACAATTTTGTATAAAATCAGGTTCAATTTTAGTTTTAGGAATTTTAAAATCAAACCAATCTTGTAGTTCATAATCAAAACATATACCGTGCATATAATTGAATAGCGATTTCTTTAAACCAAAACTAAATTTGTCGTGATTAATACCTGTTTTATCTTTAAACTGTATATCATTATTTGCAAAAGTAATTTCATTCAATTGCGGAATTATCCCAAATTCAGCTGGATTCATTCCTACAGGGCTATGAGCAGTCATTGCAAACTGATGCCAAAACCCACTTTGAAGGATACCTAATTCAAACATTTGACGAACCATTTCCAGACTATCAACAGTTTCTTGAACCGTTTGAGTAGGATAACCATACATCAAATAAGCGTGGACCATAATTCCGTTTTCGGTAAAATTTCGAGTAACTTGCGCTACTTGTTCGACTGTAACTCCTTTTTTAATCAATTGCAGTAATCTATCAGACGCCACTTCTAATCCTCCTGAAACAGCTATACAGCCTGACATTTTCAATAATTTACACAAGTCAGAAGTAAAACTTTTCTCAAAACGAATATTTGTCCACCATGTCACCACTAAATCTCTTCTAATAATTTCTAAAGCCACTTCTCGCATCAAAGCAGGTGGTGCTGCTTCATCTACAAAATGAAAACCATTCTCTCCTGTTTGCAAAATAAGTTCTTCCATCCTATCTACTAAAATTTTAGCGTGAATAGGTTCATAAACTTTTATATAATCTAAAGAAATATCACAAAATGTACATTTGCCCCAATAACAACCGTGAGCCATAGTCAATTTATTCCAGCGACCATCACTCCATAAACTATGCATTGGATTTGCAATTTCAATAACAGAAATATATTTATCCAAAAATAAATCTGAGTAATCTGGAGTACCTACTTCACTTTGCTTGTAATCGTGACGAAGGGTATTATTTTTATAAACTACTTGGTTATTTTCTAACAAAAAAGTACGTTTAGCTTCTCCTAGTTCCTCCAAACGAAGTGTGCTAATAACGTAATCAATTAAGAGTTCGACTGGTAATTCGCCATCGTCAAGGGTTATAAAATCAAAAAACTCAAAAACTCTACTATCTTTTAAATCACGTAATTCGGTATTAGGAAAACCTCCTCCCATAGAGATTTTAATATCGGGGTGATTATTTTTCACAAATTGCGCACAACGAAAAGCGCTATACAAATTCCCAGGAAAAGGAACCGAAATCAAAATTAATTTAGGTTGTACTTCATTAATTCTTTTCTCTAAAATTTTTAAAGTAATTTTATCAATATAAGTTGGTGTAGTTTGCAAATAAGTATACAATTCATCAAACGAATTAGCGCTACGCCCCAATCTTTCGGCATAACGACTAAATCCAAAATTTTCATCTATACATTCAACAATAAAATCAGATAAATCTTCTAAATATAATGTAGCTAAATGCTTCGCTTTGTCCTGCATTCCCATCGAGCCAAATGCCCAATCCATATCATCCAATTGTTCAAAACGAGAAGCTTCGGGCAAAAAATTACTGGAACAAATCTGGCGCGCTAAAGTTGGATTTTTCCCTTGAAGAAAAGCGACAACGGAATCAATAGAGTTTATATAATCATTTTTTAGAGATAAAATACGTAGAGAATTTTCACTATAATCATTAAACTCGAAACTTGACTCGAGCTTAAGCGAATTGGCGAAGCAAACTTGAAATAAATCTGTTAACCCTTGCTTTGAGAACAATTCTAAAATCACTTCGATACCTAAATCCATTTGGTAAGCTGAAATATTTTTGGTATTCAAAAAACCTTTCAAATAGGCAGTTGCTGGATAAGGAGTATTCAGTTGAGTAAAAGGCGGCGTTATAAGAAGAATGTCTTTCAAGTTTTTTTTACAAAAATAATAGATTTTAGAAGCAAGTTCTCAAATAATATTTTAGAATCTTATCTTTGTTATTACTCAATAAGTAAACACTTTAGGAATTATGGAAAAAATAATATTGTTTTTACTCCTATCGATTAGTATTTCGAGCAAAGCACAATTTAAACCGCAATATTATGAGAATGGGAATCCTAAAACAGAAATTATAGACCCTATGTATGTGAAACAAGGAGAGTGGATTTACTATGACAACAAAAATCAAATCATTAGAATTGATAAATATTCAGATAATAAATTAATTGAAAGAAAATATTTTTCAAACAACACAGAAATTTATTTAGAAAACCTGAAAGATTTTGAAACTAAAAACACGATATTAGGAGATAGAAAAATAAATGGAGAAGCCTTGATTGACGAAAAAGGCAAATTAAAATCAATTTCGATTTATTATAATCCTAAAAACGAAATTCTTCACAAAAAGAAACTGAAGTTTTTAAAATCAGAATTAAAAAATTTCGCTAAAAATTACAAAAAAACAATTCTTGTATTTTAATACAATGCTCAAACTATTCAAATATTACTATCTTTTGACAACTATACTTTTAGGTGTAAGCAAAAATTATGGTCAAAATTTAGTTTTAAATCCAAGTTTTGAAAATGTAAATCCAAGTAACTTAAGATGCTCATGGTATCTATTCAACTCACAATATACCAGTGCTGTTAACAACTGGGATTATCCTACTTTAGGAAGTACCGATTTATTTCATATGAGCTTACCTACAACTTGTTATAGTCATCCATTATCTAGTGATACATTTTCCTCAGGACAACAACTCCCTCGAACTGGAAATGCGATGTCTAATATTGTTACCTATGGTTCAGGTGGTTGCAGTCCATATAGAGAATATCTTCAGGGGGAATTATCAACACCGCTAACAGTAGGTGTAACGTACAACATAACAATTTACGTCTCTTGTGCTGATTATAGTTTTAAAGGTAGTAATAATATTGGCGTAAAATTTACTACTTCCAGACAATCATTCAATCATATGTGTGTTTGGGAAACTACACCTGATGTAAACTACACAGGTAGCCCAATAACTGATAGAACGGGTTGGACTCAACTTAATTATCGTTTTACACCTACAACACCTAATCTATTATATTTTTCGATTGGCAATTTCATCACTGATGCAAATACTACCACAACTGATATTATAAATGGTTATAGACCAGCAACACTTTACTTTGTAGATGATATCTCCATTACCCCTACCATTCCTTGTACAGTTACTGCAAATGCAACCAGTGGTCAACCTACTATTTGCGCAAATACTAGTACAACCCTTTTAGGAACTGCTTCAAATGGAGTACCTCCCTATAGCTATACCTGGAGTCCTACTACAGGTTTGAACAATCCTAATATCCAAAATCCAACTGCATCTCCAAACAGTACCACAACCTATACCCTTACCGTTACAGATGCTTCGTTGTGTCAAGCTACAAGTTCGACTACCATAAATGTAACACCACTTGCGACACCTACATTTACTCAAATTGCACCAATTTGTGAGGGAGAGACTTTAAATCCTTTGCCTACAGTATCTAATAATGGAATTAGTGGCAGCTGGACACCATCAATAAACAATACTACCACAACAACTTATACTTTTACTCCATCAGCGGGACAATGTGCTATTTCAAGTACTATGACCGTTGTTGTAAATCCAAAAGTCACACCAACTTTTAACCCAATAGGTCCTTTGTGCTATGCTTCAACTTTTGTATTGCCCACAATTTCGACTAATGGTATTTCAGGAATATGGTCTCCAGCAGTAAACAACACAGTCACTACAACTTACAATTTCACGCCTAATACAAGTGAATGCGCCAGAAACACCACATTGAATGTATCTATATTAAAAGATTTTGACTTCGAAATCAATGAAAGTTGTAAAGATGGAGAGTATTTTTTAACAGCTAATCCTATAAATAATAGTTTCAGCATTAATAATGCTAATTATAATTGGGAATTTAACAATCAAATTATTTTCAATAACAATCACTACTTTAATTTAACAACATACCTTAAAACTTTAACAACATCAGAAAAGCTTCCTTTTACCATTCTGTTAACAGTGACCAATGCTGATGGTTGTAAAAAATCAAAATCATTTATTGTAAATAATACATTTTGCGGAATTCAAAAAGGAATATCTCCTAACAATGACGGAGATAATGACTTCTTCGATTTACGTTTATTGAACGTCAAAAACCTTAGTATTTTCAATAGATACGGTGTAAAAGTATACAGCAAAGAGAATTACGCTAACGAATGGTACGGACAAACAAATGAAGGAGACATCCTTCCTGATGGCACTTACTACTATACTATTGAATTTTATAATGATAATAATAAAAAATCTGGATGGATATATATTAATAAATGAATTGTATTGATAAAAACTTATAATTTATCTAAAATCTAAAGAATCAGATAAAATCTATGTGATAAAATATAAGTAAAAGTGTACTTTTGCGGAAATTTTAGCATTTATGAGGTTTTTATTTTTTCTAATTATATTATTCTCTCTGAATTTTTACAGTCAGTGTTCAAATTGCTTTAAAAATTTTGGTGGTTGGACAAATGAGGAAATTACAGACATTAAAAGTTCAAACGATGGAATATCTTTTTTAGTGACTGGAGATGGCTTCTACTCTCCAAGAATAGTTAAACAAGATTTTAATTGTAATACTATTTGGGAAAAGGAAATACAATCAATTAACTCATTCATTCTTAATCATACTATTGACAATAATGGTAATTATTATATTTTAATTGATTATGGAAGAAGAGTCATAACAACTAGTGTTGGTCCTTGGATTGAGAATGGTATTACTTTTTATCGTGGACTCAATTTATTAAAATTATCACCAACAGGAAACTTACTTTGGATAAAACATATTGGAGATAACACTGGAATAACATTAACTGACATTTATTATCATAATAATCAAATTATTATTGCAAGTACTTTCAAACAGGAAATAAACCTTTTAGGACAAATACAATATAACTTTAATGAAAGAAGTGATTTAAACTTTTAAATAAAAAACAAGCAGTTCAAAATTAGTAATTT
>JASGCW010000174.1 GCA_030053945.1 Limnohabitans sp. | reverse complement strand
AGCAGGATGAAATAATTAAAAAAAGCGAGATGATACATAAAGTATGTAAAAAAGGTATAGAAACAAACCACTAACAGAAGAAGAGAAAAAAATCAAAAGTTAGGTCAAGCATAGAACATGTATTTGGCTTTATGGAACAAAGTATGCAAGGGTTACGTATACGAAGTGTGGGAATATTAAGGGCTACAGGAATAATTGGGTTAATAAACATAACATACAACATTTGTAGGTATGAACAAATATAAGATTAGCTATAAATTAGGATAACTACGTCTAATTGTAAAAAAGCTATAAAATTTAGAACAAAACGATGAAAGTTGATTGATTTTGAAATAAAAAAATGAAAAATAATGTAATAATTTAAAATAAATAATTAGATTTGGTTTCAAATTAAAAATCCAAAATGGGTTCTTGGTAATTTTTAATTTGCAATATTAAAAAAATGAATTTTTAGAACCCACCACAAAAATAAATGTTTAAAATCATGTTTGGTTTATTTCTGTGAAGTAGCATTAAGAAATATGACAAAATTTAAACTTTAAAACCTTGTAAATATGAATCCTGTTGTAAAATACTTTAATGGCGAAAAAGCCGAAAGCTATATTTTCATTTTAATAGGAATTATTGCTTTGGCAACGGCTCTCTATTTCATTCTTGCGTTGAAGTCCTCTTTTTGGAAAGGTGCTGCAATTCCTTTTATAATTGTTGCTTGGCTTGAATTTGTAGTAGGATATACAATTGTAACGAGAATCCCTAAAGACATTGCACGAGTTGAAACATTTATCCAAAAAGAACCACAGAGTATAAAGATGCTTGAAATTCCTCGAATGGAAAAAGTAATGAGTAATTTTGTGATTTTTAGATATGTAGAAATTGTATTGATTATTTTAGGTATAGCACTTATGTATAGCTCTATGAATGATACATTTTGGAGAGGAATAGGACTTGGTTTATTTATCCAAGCCAGTATTGTATTATGTTTAGATTTTTTTGCTGAAAGACGAGGGCATATTTACTTAGAATATTTAAATCAACTTAGCAATGTTAACTAAAAATCTGCCAGTAAAAGCCATAGCACAGTTTTCAATTATCCCAATTCTAATAGGCAGTGCTTGGTCTCTGTTGGTCGTTTTAGGATTTGTTTATTTAGACCTTAAATGGCTTGCAATTCCATTTTTACCAATTTCGTTGCTGGGTATTGCAGTCTCTTTTTATGTCGGTTTCAAAAACAATGCTGCCAATGAAAGGCAAAATGAAGCACGTAAAAATTGGGGTGGCATCACGAACGACACACGTTCATTAATTGCTATGCTTAACACCTACTTGCCTGAAAACGAAATGGGTATGAAAACCAATATTTTGAAAAGACATATTGCATGGCTTTATGCTCATAAAAGTTTTTTGAGACATAAAAGAATGGATTGGGAACATAACCTGAAATTGAATGAAGTATATAGAGAACAATTTCGTCAATATTTTAATATCAATGCTGAATTTGAACAAGACGTATCAAAATACATCTCTAATGAGGAAATAAAAGAGGTCGAATCCTATCCTAATACGGCATCAAAAATTTTGCTCAATCAATCAAAAATGCTAAAAAAATTACGAAATGAAAATTTGATAGAAGACTTCCGATTGTTTGAACTTCAAAACCATATCACTAAACTATATGAGCATCAAGGGAGAAATGAACGCATAAAGACATTTCCAATACCAAGACAATTCGCCAATTACGCTACACTTTTTATCATAGTGTTTGCCTTTTTATTGCCATTAGGACTAATAAATGAAACACAAAAAATAAATGTGTGGTTAACGATTCCCTTTTCGATACTTGTTACTTGGGTATTTCATCAAATGGATTTAGTTGGCGATTACAGCGAACACCCATTTGAAGGATTAATAAGTGACACACCCATGACAGCAATTACAAGGAACTTAGAGATTGAAATTTTGCAATCTCTTGGCGAAACCAATCTACCTAAACCAATCACTGCCAAAAATAGCATTTTAATGTAAAATAGTATGCTTAAAAAAGAACGATTAGAAATTATCAGAAAATATTACCCCAACGCAATTACCTTAATTGATAGCGTCAATAGAGCCATAGATTATTATGAAGATGTCTTACAATTAGAACCTTCAAAAATCATGTTTGCAGATAGTATTTGTAGCGATGATGTGAACAGTATTCAATACCCCACAAGGGCAATGGAATTTTTGGGTCCGTTTAAAATGGGTGGTTTGAATGGTTTCCCATTCACAGGTTTAACAGGTATGAAAGCCTTTGCAAGCCATGTTCCAGACGATGGTGCTGTTTTAATCTATTATGGTCCACATATAGGAATTACCAAAAATGGCATTTTGGGAGAAATTCATCGTGTTGGACAAAGTAAGAATTCAAATTGTTGTGGTGCTTCTAAAGGAGCGTTGAATAAGTTATTAAAAAATGAAATTGTTGAAGCTGAGGTAACTGAAATGGATTACCAAATGCATGTCTTAGAACAAATATTATTGAAACAAAAGTCAAGAATAATGGATTCAAACTTACCTATAGCTGAAGCGACAGAAGTTATATATGAAGCCATTGACCAGCGTATAAATGAATTAGTCTCATTAACCAAATACAATTGTAAGTATGTAATTTTAGTTGGAGCAATATTAATAAACAGTGATAGTGATATGGGTTCCTACACTTCAACCAAAAGATTTGATATAATTAATTTAGAAGATAATTCTAGACAAAGTGTTATTGATGATTTTTTATCCATTTTAAAATTGTTTAGATAATTATCTACTACTATCGGAAAGCCATAAATGTGCCATTGGCAATATTTCATTCAAAGAAAAATTAGATACTTATAACTATTTAGCACAACAAAGAGAAATTACCAGTTTTGCGAATAATGGTGTTTGGGATAAATCATCAATCCAGAAACATTAAGATAAAATAATAAATTTTATCTTAAAATAGCATATAAAATATTGATAATGAATAAAATTACTATAACTTATAAACCGACCATTGCTTTTTTTTGTGGGAATTTGTGCTAATTTGAAACATTATGCAAGAAAGAAACATTTGTGTTAATTTGAACATTCGTACTTCTAATCCCCGCCTTCGCCAATCCCCAAAATGTTAGCGGAAACCCTAAGCGACAATCTAAAACTCACAAACGCTCCAAAAATATCTTCAAAAAGTGTATCTTAAGATTTTCATGGTAGATACCTTTTTTCGTGCTACTTTTTGGAGTTTTTTAATTTTATTTCATTCTCATAACGTTGCAATTCAAATGAGTGTAAAGTTTATTAACACATAAAATGTAAAGATATGGAATTTTATTATATTTTTGCGTAAGGTGAGCGGACAATAAAAATTTGTATAATTATTAGTTTTTTTAGTATTTAGTAATAGAATAGAGAGGTATTTTCTTAATAAATAAAAAATGCTTGGTAAAAAAATATTAATCGGAGTATGTGGAGGAATAGCAGCGTATAAAATTACTTTTTTAATACGTCTTTTGATAAAAGAAAAGGCATTTGTAAAAGTTATTATGACCCCCTCTGCTAAAAATTTTATCTCACCGCTTACACTTTCCGCTCTCTCAAAAAATCCTGTTTATGAAAAATATTTTGATACAGATGACGGATCTTGGCATAATCACGTAGAGCTTGCTTTATGGGCAGATATGTTTGTCATTGCTCCTGCTACCGCATCAACTATTGGAAAGATGGCACATGGTATATCAGATAATCTTCTTTTAGTAACCTATCTTTCCGCAAGATGTCCTGTATTTATTTGTCCTGCTATGGATTTAGATATGTACAAACACCCTGCGATAGAAAAGAATTTAGACATACTGAAAAAAAATGGAAATACTGTATTAGCAGCACAAGATGGGGAACTTGCAAGTGGTTTAGTAGGCATAGGAAGAATGCAAGAACCGGAAGATATTTTTCAAAAAATAAAAAACTTTTTTTCTGCTTCAAAAAGATTATCACAAAAAAGAGTGCTTATTACTATGGGACCAACGCAAGAAAGTTTAGACCCCGTCAGATTTATTTCTAATCATTCCACTGGAAAAATGGGATTTGAAATAGCAAAAGCATTTTTATCGGAAGGAGCCGAAGTAAAAGTGGTTTCTGGTCCCACAAATATTTCTATGGATAATATATCAGTGACAAAAGTCCGCTCTGCTTTAGAGATGCTACAAGCGGTTCAAAAAGATTTCGAGGTATATGATATTATTATTTTTGCGGCAGCGGTAGCTGATTATAGACCAAAAGAGATCGCACCCGAAAAAATAAAAAAAAATACGGAAGAAATGCATATTACCATGGTCAAAAATCCCGATATAGCCGCAATCATGGGATCTCATAAAAGAGAGAAGCAAATACTTATTGGCTTTGCTTTGGAAACCGAGAATGAAATAAAAAATGCTTATGAAAAAATGTTAAAGAAAAATTTAGATTATATCGTTCTCAATTCTTTGAAAGATTTAGGAGCAGGTTTTTCACACGATACCAATAAAATAACTATTATTGAAAAAACAGGAAATACACATGTTTTTCCTTTAAAACCAAAAGAACAGGTCGCTTATGATATTATGGATTTTGTATGTAAAAAAATGGACGTATAATCCTTTTTTACTATTACTGTTATATGTATATACGTGCATACATCAAAATGTAAATGCACAGGAACTCAATTGTAGGGTGAAAATAAACATTTCCCAAGCAGTTCAAATCACCGAAAGAAGAGTTTTTTCTGATATGGAAAGATCCTTTACTCAATTTATAAATAGTAGGATATGGAGTAGTGATAAGTTTCAAACAGAAGAGAAAATTACCTGCAATCTTATACTCAGCATAGAAGAAATACCCAGTATTAATCACTATAAAGCCATAGCTCAAATAGTATCCACAAGACCTGTGTATGGAACGAACTATGAAACTATTACATTTTATTTTTTAGATAGGGATTGGGAATTTGACTATGTGGAATCGCAGCCATTAGAATATAATGACAATTCCTTTTCTAGTAATATCGCCAGCTTATTGGCTTTTTATGCGTACATTATAATTGGGAGTGATTACGATTCTTTTTCTAAATTAGGTGGGAATCCTCTTTTTGAAAAATCATGGCAGATTATAAACACAAACCAATCTTATGGGATAGCGGGATGGAATCAATTTGGAAGTTCTAATTTCAGATCTCGGTATAATCTATGCGAAAATCTTTTGAATCAACAAATGATACCATTTAGAGAAGCATTCTATGAATACCACCGATTAGGAATGGATATTTTTAATACAAACCCTCAAGAAGCCCGAAATAGTATTGTAGGATCTCTCAAAAAAATCCAACCTTTTGGGAGTAACACCACGAATACAATACTCCCGATTATTTTTATGGAAGGAAAAAATGAAGAACTCATACATATTTTTTCCCGAGGTGAGATGAACACACGCCAAGAAGCATATAATATACTCATAAAGATAAATCCTACGAACACAGAAAAATACAATGCCATCCTCCAAAATAAAGCATCATCAAAGTAAA
>JASGCW010000173.1 GCA_030053945.1 Limnohabitans sp. | reverse complement strand
ATTACTAATTTTGAACTGCTTGTTTTTTATTTAAAAGTTTAAATCACTTCTTTATTAAACCATCCAAATTTAAAGTTGTTAAATCATTATAATTACATATTATAGTTTCCAAATTTGACAATCCATTTACTAGTAATGAGCTCAAATGGTTTGACATACAATCAATTTGCTTTAAATTGACTAGACTTGTCAAATCTAAAGACACAAATTGATTTTCAAAACAATATATGTCTTCTAAAACCTGATTATTTAAAAATGTTATATTTGTCAATCTATTTTTATTTACATTAATGTATTTTAAGTTTGATAAGTTGGAAAGATTCAAATTTGTAAGGTGATTTTGAGCTAGAAACAATACCCGCAGATTTATCAACCCATTTAGATTAATATTAGTAAGTCTATTTTCATCAATTGTAAGACTATTCAAATATCCAAGACCATTCACATTTATATTATCAATTAAATTATTTGAAGCTGTAAAATACTTTAAATTAGTCAAACTACTAAGGTCTAAATTACCTGAAATTCTATTGTTTGAAATTTCCAAATACTTCAAATTAGCCAAATTTGATAAATTTACACTAGTTAAATTATTTCCGCTACAATCTAATCTAACTAAATTAACAAACGCTTCAATACCTGTTAAATCTGAAATATATGAGTATGGTATCCTCAACCATTTAATTGACAAAGCTTCAGAATACTGTATTTCTCCATCATTATTAATATCAATCAAATTTGTATCCGTAACTAGACAATCAGGGGTTGTAGTCATTGTATCACAATTAGGCAATTGGCTTGATGCCGCTGCATATCCACTATCAGTAAATCCAGTAACTAAAACTCTCTTTAAATTAGCATCAGGAATATTTACAATTTGTGCTTGCAAAGTTGTTGTTAACAAAAACAACAGAAAAATACTCAACTGGATAATTGTACTTTTTTTCATTTTTCTTGAATTTGGAAGTTTTTGAATACAAAAAAAACACATCATTATAATTTAAAATTTCTAATTGAGTGAATGGTAGTATTCAGTTAGTGAAATACATATCTGACTTATTATACAATTTTAAAGCTAACTAATTTACTACCTGAAACCAGTATTAAAATAGTAAGACAAAACATTTGTTGTTTCATTTTTATTAATACTCTATATTTGCGTTCTTAAATTAAAAATTAATGATTAAGATTACTTTACCAGACGGTTCGGTTAGAGAGTATGCAAGTGGCAGTACTCCTATGGACGTGGCTAAATCTATTAGTGAAGGTTTAGCACGCAATGTTATTTCGGCAAATTTTAACGGCACTACCGTTGAAACGGTAACCGAATTAACGACGGATGGTACTTTAACCTTATATACTTGGGACAATCTGGAAGGAAAAAAAGCGTTTTGGCATTCTACTTCGCACGTAATGGCACAAGCGCTGGAAGAACTGTATTCTGGAATCAAGCTAACTATAGGTCCTGCCATTGATAAAGGTTTTTATTATGATGTTGATTTTGGCGACCATAAAATAACTGATGCTGATTTCAAAAAAATTGAAGATCGTGTATTAGAAATTTCGAAAGAAAAACACGAATTCAAAATGCGTAGTGTTACTAAAGCAGAAGCTTTAGCAATGTATAAAGACAATGAATTCAAAACGGAGTTAATTCAAAATCTTGAGGACGGCACAATCACATTTTGTGACCATGCTACATTTACTGATTTATGTCGTGGAGGACATATTCCTAATACAGGTATTATAAAGGCAATGAAAATCCTTTCGGTAGCAGGTGCTTACTGGAGAGGTGATGAAAAAAACAAACAGTTAACACGTGTGTACGGAATTTCGTTCCCTAAGCAAAAAGATTTAACTGATTATCTTGAACTATTAGAAGAAGCAAAACGTCGTGATCATAGAAAACTTGGAAAAGAATTAGAATTATTCCATTTTTCACAACGTGTAGGACAAGGTTTACCACTATGGCTACCTAAAGGAGCAGCTTTACGTGATCGATTAGAGCAGTTTTTGAAAAAAGCTCAGAAAAAAGCCGGTTACGAGCAAGTAGTTTCTCCTCATATAGGTCAAAAAGAATTGTATGTAACCTCTGGACATTATGCTAAATATGGTGCAGATAGTTTCCAACCGATAAATACTCCTGCTGAAGGAGAAGAGTTTTTATTGAAACCAATGAACTGTCCTCATCACTGTGAAATTTATAATGCAAAACCTTGGTCCTATAAAGATTTGCCAAAACGCTATGCCGAATTTGGTACTGTGTACCGTTATGAACAATCTGGGGAATTACATGGATTGACTCGTGTTAGAGGATTTACTCAAGATGACGCGCATTTATTCTGTACTCCTGATCAGTTAGACCAAGAGTTCAAAAATGTGATTGACCTTGTATTATATGTATTTGGATCGTTAGGGTTTGAGAATTTTACGGCTCAAATATCGTTACGTGATCCAGAAAAACCAGAAAAATACATTGGTAGTGACGAAAACTGGGAAAAAGCTGAAAACGCCATCATCAATGCAGCAAAAGAAAAAGGCTTAAATACTGTAGTAGAATATGGTGAAGCTGCTTTCTATGGTCCTAAACTTGACTTTATGGTTAAGGATGCATTAGGCAGAAGTTGGCAATTAGGCACAATTCAAGTGGATTACAATTTACCTGAGCGTTTCGATTTAACATACAAGGGCTCTGACAATGAACTACATAGACCTGTGATGATTCACAGAGCACCTTTTGGTTCAATGGAACGTTTTATAGCTATTTTATTAGAGCATACAGCAGGAAATTTCCCACTTTGGCTGATGCCAGAACAGGCTATAATCCTTAGTTTGAGCGAGAAATATGAAAATTATGCGAAAAAAGTTTCAGATTTGTTAGAAAATCACGAAATTCGCGCCCTAATCGACAATCGTAATGAAACGATTGGAAAGAAAATTCGTGAAGCAGAAGTTAAGAAGTTCCCATTTATGCTGATTGTTGGAGAGGAAGAAGAGAAAAATGGAACTGTTTCTGTAAGACGTCACGGTCAAGAAGGGAAAGGGAATATTACGATTAAAATAGAAGAGTTTGCGTCTTTAGTTAATGAAGAAGTAAATAAATCACTAAAATCATTTGAAGTTTAACTAAAAAATTTTAAAGTTATCGCAATTAGAAACAACAGAGGAAATCAACCTCGCGTAGAGAAAAAAGATGCACACAGAATAAACAATAATATTCGTGTGCCAGAAGTTCGCCTTGTAGGTGAAAACGTCGAAACAGGAGTTTACAAAACAAGTGAAGCACTGCGTTTAGCAGACGAATTTGAATTAGATTTGGTAGAGATTTCTCCCAATGCAGAACCACCTGTTTGTAAAATAATGGACTACAAAAAGTTCTTATACGAGCAGAAGAGACGTGAAAAAGAACTTAAAGCTAAGTCTACACAAATTGTGATTAAAGAAATTCGTTTTGGTCCTCAAACAGATGAGCACGATTACGAATTCAAAAGAAAAAATGCAGAAAAGTTCCTAAAAGATGGAGCTAAATTAAAAGCATTTGTATTCTTTAAAGGTCGTTCTATTATCTATAAAGAACAAGGTCAAATTTTATTGTTGCGTTTAGCACAAGACCTTGAAGAAGTAGGAAAAGTAGAAGCGATGCCTGTTCTTGAAGGAAAAAGAATGATTATGTTCATTTCTCCAAAAAAGAAAAAGTAATTAGACAATAGTCAAAAGGCAAAAGTTTAGATAGCTAATGGCTAATGACTTTTCACTCAAAATAGTAAGTAAGTTGAATTTAAATAAATTTGGGAAATTATGCCTAAAATGAAAACTAAATCTAGTGCTAAGAAACGTTTTAAAGTTACTGGCTCTGGAAAAATTAAAAGAAAACACGCTTTTAAAAGTCACATTTTGACTAAAAAGTCTAAGAAACGTAAATTAGCGTTAACTCACTCTGCTTTGGTTCACGAATCAGATGTGAAAAGTGTTAAAGAACAATTAAGAATTATCTAATAAGTGGTTAGTGAAAAGTAAAAAGTGATTAGTTTCTAATAGCTATTTACAAATTACTTTGATAATTCAGGTTAAAACAATTTAATAACCCTGGGGTGGGCGAATTAAAATCAGAATTTAGAATTCTGAATATTCAAAAGTGCGAATGCCGCCTTACTTCAAAAAAAAGTAAAAATTATGCCTAGATCAGTAAATTCAGTTGCTAAAAGAGCAAGAAGAAAAAAGATAATGAAGCAAGCCAAAGGTTTCTTTGGTAGAAGAAAAAACGTTTGGACAGTTGCTAAGAATGCGGTTGAAAAAGCAATGCAATATGCTTACAGAGACCGTAAAGCTAAAAAGAGAAACTTCCGTGCTTTATGGATTATGCGTATTAACGCAGGAGCTCGTTTAGAAGGAATGTCTTATTCTCAATTTATGGGTAAATTAAAAGCTAATAACGTAGAATTAAACCGTAAGGTTTTAGCAGATTTAGCTATGAATCACCCAGAAGCTTTCAAAGCTATTCTTAACAAAGTAAAATAATAAACGTTTAACAATATATTTAACTTACTTATTTAAAAGTCCCAATCTGAAAAAATTGGGACTTTTTTTATACTACAATTTTAGACTACCTTTGTAACGTTATTTTATCCAAATGAAGAACCTACAAAATACAACGAAAAAAAATTTCCATCCCCGAAACAAACATAATGACAATTATGATTTTAAATCGTTATCAGAAACACTACCTGAATTAAAACCATATGTGCAGTTAAACAAATTTGGAAATGAAAGTGTTGATTTTGCTAACCCTGAAGTAGTTAAAATTTTAAACAAAGCCTTATTAAAACATTTTTATCATATTGAGCATTACGAATTACCTAAAACTAATTTGTGCCCTCCTATTCCTGGAAGAGCTGATTATATTCATCACATTGCTGATTTACTAGCAAAAGGAATTAACGGCACTTTACCAACAGGAAGCGGTATTAAAATTTTGGATATAGGTACTGGAGCTAATTGCATTTACCCTATAATAGGACATCAAGAATACGGATGGACTTTTGTAGGAACCGAAATAGACAAGCCCGCTTTTCTAACTGCAAAAAACATTATCGAGATAAACAATCTAACAAAAGGGATAACTTTTAGATTCCAAGAAAATAAGCGTTATATTTTTAAAAACATCATTCAACCGAATGAAAAATTTGATTGTACAATTTGTAACCCTCCATTTCATAATTCAAAAGAAGATGCTACACAAGGAACTAAAAGAAAACTCAAGAATTTAGGAAAAGTTGTAAACGATAAACCTATTTTAAATTTTGGCGGTCAAAACAACGAGCTTTGGTGTGAAGGTGGTGAACTTAGTTTTATTACTAATATGATCTATGAAAGTGTACATTTCAAAACACAATGCAAATACTTTTCTACTTTAGTCTCTAAAAAAGAGCATTTAAAAGCATTCTTTTCTACACTCAAAAAAGTAAATGCGAATTATCAGATTATTGAAATGGAACAAGGCAATAAAATAAGTCGAATATTAATTTGGAATTTTTAAAAAATAGACAAACCTGTTTTAGTTGTTAATTGCTCTAAGGCAAACATCCCTAATTCTGAATTACCATTAGTATTTAATCTTGGACTCCAAGTAGGCTCATTCATAATTAAATAAAACCTTGTATATCAGCAAAATATAGATTA
>JASGCW010000053.1 GCA_030053945.1 Limnohabitans sp. | reverse complement strand
TTTTTCAAAATAATATTCTTGAATTTTCTCTTTTCTTATATCGAACTCACGTTAATTAAATGAATTATATAAATAGAAAGAGGTTGCCTAAAGCAACCTCTTTCTATTTTACTTATGCAAGATTATTATTGTTTAATGAACTGTTTGATTGTTTTTCCTTCATTTGAAGCGACTTCAAGTAAATAGATACCAGAGTTTAAATCAGATACATTTATCTCGCTATTTTGACTTGAAATTTTTGAAGATTTAAGTATTCTTCCGTTAATGTCAAATACTTTATAGCTCACATCGTTATTAAAAGCTTCTAATTGGAGGTTAATAAGTCCGTTAGTTGGATTAGGGAATACAGTTAGTTTAATAAAATCAAAATTTGTATTACCTAAGAAAGTACAAGTTGGGGGTGTTGTAAAGACAGTTGTATCTTGTTTTGTCCAATTTGCACGATCATTGATAGCAGTTCTTAAAGCCGCAGCAGTGCCAGGAGAACCTGTGCAGTTATAAATAGCGTTATCAAATTCTGTATAAGGTACAGCAGTTCCGTTTACAACCATAACTGCATTAGTTCCATTTGTAAGGCCTGTAGGTATATAACTTCTAGAAGAAGAAATTCCGTTATTAAAATCATCCCAAGTTGTTAAACTTCCAGGATTAGTTGCTCCAGCAGCTTCTGCATTCATATGAAGTGCAGAAATAAAAGTTGGAGAAGCAATACTTCCTTGATAGCTAATAATTTGATCACCACCAGTTGAAAATGCAATATTTGTGGTTCCTAACAAAGTGGCTGTTGCAGCACCTGTTGATGCAGTTATTGTATATGCTGATCCAGAAGTAGGTGCGCTAATTTTAACTTGTGAAAATTGAGGGATAGTAGTAGTAACATCAAAAAAGATAGTTCCTTCATTTGTAGTTAATGCATTTGTAACATTGTTAAATCCATTATCTGTAAAGAATAATTTAGTTCCAGCAGTTAAACCGCTTGATTTTAAAACTACAAAAGAAAAATCATCTAGTACAGGAGAAACCCCACTGCTGTTATAACCTGTAAAAGCAATGTCTCCAGCCGTTAATGTAACAGGTGCATTGTAAGTGTAAAATATAGCACCTTGAATAGGGAATGTGGTTGAACATCCTATACTTGCTCCAGCTCCAGTATCGTTTGCAATATCTAAACGTACACTACCATTTCCTGTGCCATAATTTACAACAACTGTATATATATTAGGACTTGCTGTTTGAGTTACACTAGCGATGCTTCCAGTAACTCCTGTAGCTACAACATTAAAATTTGAAGCTGTTAAACCATTGATAGCAGCACTAAAAGTTACGGAATATGTTACAGTAGTGCTTGTACTACTTGCTAATACAATCGTTGGATTAGCAGCGCTGTTTACTACTGGAAATGCATTTGCTCCAGATAAGGTAGCTTGAAAACAACCTGATGGTGAAGTCCAACAGTCTGTTGGTGGCGTGGCTGTGTTTTTTGTATTTACCCATCCTGTAACCCAAGTAACACCACCTATAGCAGGGTCATCTCCTTGAATTTCCCATTGTGCACCTGTCCATACAATGCGAAGATTAGCACCTTTTACATACATAGGCTTACCGTTTAAGGTTCCTGATTGTGTGTATGTTCCTGCGTTAGGAGTTGGCGCCATACAATTATCACTAGTAGCTATGGAAAGTACAACTTGACCAAAGCTAAACGGGGTGATAAATAATATGAATAATTGAAGTAGAATTTTTCTCATACCTGATTTTTGTTTTGGGATTATAATTTTGTGAAAAGCAAAATTAAACAAAAGAAAGCTATAAAGGAAAGAAATTCAAGTTTTTGAACTTTATAAGCTTAAATAAAAAAATCTTGGTAATCATTTTAAGTTGATATTACCAAGATTTCGTTTTTTTTATGATTGATTACTTCGTTTTCTCCCCAACAAATTGATCATTTTGTGATTTGAACAAAACATTAAATGTTGTTAGTGTTCCGTAAATTCTAGTAATATATTGTTGTAATTCTATTTTTTCGATTTCTTCTAATTTACTAGCGTTTATTTTTTGTTCCATTACACGCAAACGGTCTCTTAACATAACTATTTTATGGAAGAAAGTATCTACAGGGATTTCTTTTGCTTGAAGTCCAGCTTGACCAGGAATAAGTTTCATTGTACCGCCTTTCCATTTATCACCTATAGCAACTGGTTCGCCCAAACCATTCCATTTTTTTAGTATGGAAAGTAAACTTTGCTCTACATCATAAAAACTGACTGTGTCAACTTCATTTTGAGACTCTTCAATAATTTCAAATTCGCTGTCAAAAGCAATTGTTTCCAATCCGTTTTCTATAAAGGTTACCCAATATTCTTTTGACGATACATTTGTTACAACTCCTTTTCCAAATTCTGGATGATTAATTCTAGAGCCAATTCCTAATAATTTCATTATTACAGTTTAAAATTGTTTTTTATATTTTATTGAAAAAAAATTAAATTTTTGCCAAACACTCATAAACCTTTTTACCATCAGGAGTATGATATTTAAATGTTAAACTAGCTACTTCTAATTTTTCTTTATCTTCAGTTTCTAAAAATGAAATTATATTTTCATTCTCTAATATTTTATCTCTCAAATCAACTTCTTCTTCTTTCGTTAAATTTTTCTTTACTTCTATATAACAATTTACATTATTCCATTCACCTAGTTCAAGTTTGACAATTTTAGCATCAAATTTTGTAATCTCACTTGGAAATTTTGAATTTATTACATCTAACAATTTTTGTAAGTCTTTTTGTTTAGTATTTAATACAGTTTTATTGTTGCTATCCTTAATGATTTCTGAAATTTTATTGTTATCAAGTAATATATTCTCAACAGTATAATTATCAAATGAATGAAAGATTAAATTTATTTTAGCACCAGATTTAATTAAATCACTAACAATTTCTTCTTGAAATAAGTTTTTAACTTCTTTTGGTAAAATGTCTTTATATAGATTTTCTGTATATTCTTTTTTGGTTAAGGAAATATCATAGTTTATATCTATTATAAATTCTTTTGGGACTTTTTCATCTATTAATTTAGCATTTGATTTTAAAAGCATTGTATTTTGTAGATTATTTGTCAAATTGTTGTATTTTTCAACAAATTCGATGCTTTTTTGAACTGTATTTTGACAACTTGTTAATAAAAGTACTAATGCAAAAAGAGAGACTAATTTTTTTAAAGAATTCATTTTATTTTTTTTAAGTTTTAGCAAAAATAAAATTTTATTCCTTTAAAATAGTTAAAATAACTGTATAAAAAAAACCACAACAGGATAAACCCATTGTGGCTTTCTACCAAACTAATTAAAATTTAAATCTTAGAAGCAATATGTATTTTCTGCGATTAATTTAGCTGCGATCGTCTCGCGTAATTTAACCACATTAGGCATATTAGTATATTTTGTGAAACGACGTAATCCCATTAACATCATACGTTGTTCGTCACCTTCGGCAAAGGATACAATTCCTTCTTTTCCTTTTTGAGTTACTACATCAACTGCTTGATATAAATATAATTGTGCCATTGCAATTTGTTCTTTTACATTTTCAGCTCCTTTTGCTTTAGCTAATTTTTCAGTACGTAAAATTCCAGATTCAGCCATATAGATTTCGATTAACATATCTGAAGCTGCCATTAATAATTGTTGGTGTGCTTCTAAATCTGGACCAAATTTTTGAACCGCAGCACCAGCCACCATCAAGAATGCTTTTTTCAATTTGCCAATTAATTCTTTTTCTTCAGCAAATAATTCTGTATAATCAGGAATTTCAAAATCAGGAATACCCATTAACTCTTCTGCTACTTTCATCGCTGGACCTAATAAGTCAACATGACCTTTCATTGCTTTTTTAACCAACATACCTACAGATAACATACGGTTGATTTCGTTTGTACCTTCATAGATACGAGCAATACGAGCGTCTCTCCAAGCAGATTCCATAGGAGTTTCTTCAGAGAATCCCATACCACCAAAAATCTGGATTCCTTCGTCAGAACAGTTTTGAATATCTTCAGATACCGCTACTTTTAAGATTGAACATTCAATGGCGAATTCTTCAACGCCTTTTAGTTCAGCTTCTTGGTGCGAATTTCCTTCTGCTTCACGAAGTTCAATACGAGTTTCAATGTCTTTACCAGCACGATAACAAGCAGATTCACCTACATAAGCACTAGTAGCCATATTAGCTAATTTAGCTTGAATTGCACCAAAGTTAGCAATAGGAGTTTTAAATTGAACACGCTCAGTTGCATATTTGGTAGCTTCTGTAATAGTACGACGTTGTGCATCTAGACAAGCTGCTGCTAATTTGATACGACCTACGTTTAATGCATTCATTGCAATTTTGAAACCTTCACCACGACCCGCTAACATATTTTCTACAGGCACTACAGTGTCATTGAAGAATACTTGACGAGTAGATGAGGAGCGAATACCTAATTTATGTTCTTCTTCACCTAAAGTAATTCCGTTAGGATTTGCAGGGTCATACTCAACGATAAAACCAGTAATGTTTTTATCGTCCTCGATACGCGCAAAAACAATCATTACATTACAGAAACCTGCATTTGAGATCCACATTTTTTGCCCGTTGATTTTGTATGATTTACCATCGGCAGAAAGTTCCGCTTTTGTTTTACCTGAATTAGCGTCAGATCCTGCTCCTGGCTCAGTTAAGCAGTAAGCACCAAACCATTCACCTGATGCTAATTTTGGAACATATTTTTGTTTTTGTTCCTCAGAACCATATAAAGTAATTGGCATTGTACCAATACCTGTATGCGCGCCAAAAGCAGTAGAGAATGAACCAGTTGCTCCAGAAATGTAGTCACAAGTCAACATAGTAGAAACAAATCCCATTCCTAATCCGCCATACGCTTCAGGAACAGCTACACCTAAGAAGCCAAGTTCACCTGCTTTACGCATACACTCTTCTGTTAGCGCATAATCTTTTTGTTCAAATCTAGTTTTGTTTGCCCAAACTTCTTTGTCAACGAATTCCTTTACAGAATCACGCATCATTAATTGTTCCTCCGAAAAATCTTCTGGAGTAAATACATTTTCGCATTTAGTTTCCTTTACTAAAAACTGTCCTCCTCTTGTTATATCTTCCATAATAGTATTGTATTTGTTTTTGTTGTTCTTATAATAATTCAAATATTCCAGCAGTTCCCTGACCAGTACCTACACACATAGTCACCATACCGTATTTGTTACCACGGCGTTTCATTTCGTCAAATAACTGAACAGATAGTTTAGCTCCTGTACAACCTAAAGGGTGACCTAAAGCAATAGCTCCACCATTTACGTTTATGATTTCTGGATTTAAGTCTAACTCCCGAATTACTGCTAATGACTGTGCTGCAAATGCTTCATTTAATTCGAATAATTCGATATCTGAAATTTTTAGACCCGCTTGTTGTACTGCTTTTGGAATTGCTTTTACAGGACCAATTCCCATAATTCTTGGTTCTACACCAGCAGAAGCAAAGTTTACTAAACGAGCAATTGGTTCTAAGTTTAATTCTTTAACCATTTCTTCGCTCATAATTAGTACGAATGCGGCTCCGTCACTCATTTGAGAGGAGTTACCCGCAGTAACAGAACCATCGGCAGCGAAAACAGGTTTTAAACCCGCTAATGCTTCTACTGATGTACCTGCACGAGGTCCTTCATCTTTAGTCACAGTATAAGATTTTGTTTCTTTTTTACCAGCTTCGTTGATGAAGGTTTGGTCAACAGTGATAGGTGCAATTTGTGCATCAAATTTACCTTCCGCTTGAGCTTTTAAGGCTTTCATATGCGATTGATAAGCAAATTCATCTTGATCTGCACGAGAAACGTTGAATTGTTTTGCCACGGCTTCCGCAGTTAAACCCATTCCCCAGTAGTAGTCTTCATTACCTGCAGCTGCGATTTTATAGTCTGGTGTAGGTTTGTAACCTCCCATTGGAATATAACTCATACTTTCCGCACCACCAGCGATGATACAATGTGCCATTCCTGCTTGAATTTTAGCCGTAGCCATACCAATAGTTTCTAACCCAGAGGCACAGTAACGGTTTACGGTTACCCCAGGGACATCGGTTACTTTTAATCCCATTAAAGAGATTAAACGACCCACATTTAGCCCTTGTTCAGCTTCAGGCATTGCGTTACCTACCATAACGTCATCAATTCTTGTTTTGTCAAAACCTGGTAACTGCGCCATCATATAATCGATGGTTTCAGCCGCTAATTCATCAGGTCTTTTAAAACGGAACAGTCCTTTAGGTGCTTTACCTACTGCTGTTCTATATCCTTTTACTATATATGCTGTTTTCATATTTTGCTTTTTTGTAAATTGTAAACAATTGTATATTGTCAATTTAGATTTAAAGTCGATTGAAGTTTAATAATCATATTTTGAATATGTTGAATTTCTGATTCCAAAAATTTAAAATCTTCTATTTTAATGAAGTTTAGATTTTTGCAAATAATTAATTGTGTTTCAAATTCAAATGAAGAACCTAAAGCAATGCCTAAAAACGAATTAAAGTCTTTATCAGTTCTCCTTCCGCATCCTTCTGCAATATTTGAAGGTATTGAAACAGCACATCTTCTCATTTGTGAAGTTAATCCATAAACTTCTTCTTTGGGGAAGAGTTGAGATTTTAAATAAGTTTCGGTTACTAATTCAATTGCTTTTTGCCAAACTTTTAATTCTTTAAAATAATTCATTACTTAGGTTTTTTATTAGCTTATTACTTGTTTATTAATTTTAGTTGATAAATACAATATACATTTTACAATTCTACATTCTACATTCTACAATCCTATTTTTAATTACGCAACGGTTTACCCTTAGTTAACATAAACTGGATACGCTCCAATGTTTTTCTTTCTGTACAAAGTGATAAGAATGCTTCTCTTTCTAAATCCAATAAATATTGCTCAGTTACTAAAGTTGGTTCTGATAAATCACCACCTGCCATTACATAAGCTAATTTATTTGCGATTTTTTGATCGTGTTCTGAAATGTATTGTCCAGCTACCATTTGGTCTGTACCAACTAAGAACATCCCTAAAGCTTGTTTTCCTAATACTTTAATGTCTTTACGACGAACAGGTTGTGTATAACCAGCTTCTGCCATTAATAAAGCGTGTTTCTTAGCTTCGGCAATTTGGCGGTCTTTATTAACCACAACCACGTCTTTTCCTTTTTGTAAAATACCAAAATCAAATGCTTCATAAGCAGAAGTAGCCACTTTTGCCATACCTACAGTTAAGAAATATTCTTGAAGTACATTTAATTCGACATCATTTTTACGGAATGTATCAGCAGCGCGTAAAGCCATTTCTTTAGAACCACCACCACCAGGAATTACACCTACACCAAATTCTACTAATCCGATATAAGTTTCAGCAGCAGCAACTACTTTGTCAGCGTGCATTGAAAGCTCACAACCACCGCCTAAAGTCATTCCGTGAGGAGCAACTACAACTGGAATTGAGGAGTAACGAGCACGCATCATCGTGTCTTGGAACATTTTGATAGCCATATTCAACTCATCGTATTCTTGCTCCACCGCCATCATAAAGATCATGCCAATGTTTGCACCTACAGAGAAATTAGCACCTTGGTTTCCTATTACCAATCCGTTATATTCTTTTTCTGCTAAATCATAAGCTTTGTTGAGACCTTGAATTACACCGCCACCAATAGTGTTCATTTTTGAATGGAATTCTAAATTTAAGATTCCATCGCCTAAATGATGTATGGTTGCATCTGCATTACCCCAAACTTTTTTGCTTTCACGAATATTGTTTAAGATAATAAATGCGTCTTGTCCAGGAACTTTTACTTGCGATTTGGATGCGGTATTAAAATAATTTGTTGCTCCTTCTTTTACTGTGTAAAATGATGAACTACCTGATGCTAACATTTCAGTTACCCAAGCCGCAGGAGTATAGCCTTCTGCTTTCATCATTTCGATTCCTTTTTCTACACCAATAGCATCCCAAATTTCAAATGGACCATTTTCCCATCCGAATCCAGCTTTCATTGCGTCATCGATTTTGTAGAAGTCATCTGTGATTTCTGGAACTCTATTCGATACATACGCAAACATCGCCGAAAAGTTTTTACGGTAAAATTCACCTGCTTTGTCTGTCCCTTTTATTAAAACTTTGAACCTATCGATAGGTTTTTCGATGGTTTTAGTTAATTCAAGTGTTGCAAAAGAAGCTTTTTTGGCTACTCTGTATTCTAAAGTATTTAAGTCTAGTGAAAGAATTTCTTTTCCTTCTTTTTTGTAGAAACCTTGTCCAGTTTTGCTTCCTAACCATTTGTTTTCCATCATTTTGTTGATGAATTCTGGTAATTTGAATAATTCGTGAGCTTCGTCATTAGGACAATTTTCGTAAATTCCGTTGGCTACATGTACTAAAGTATCTAAACCTACCACGTCAACAGTACGGAAAGTAGCCGATTTTGGACGACCAATTACAGGACCAGTTAATTTATCTACTTCTTCAATGGTTAGTCCCATTGAAGCTACTTGGTGAAATAAACTCTGAATTCCAAATATTCCAATTCTATTTCCAATAAAAGCTGGAGTATCCTTAGCAACAACAGAAGTTTTACCTAAAAATTGTTCTCCATAATTATTTAAGAAATCCAATACTTCTTGTGAAGTTTTTGGTCCTGGAATGATTTCGAATAATTTTAAATAACGAGCAGGGTTGAAAAAGTGTGTTCCACAAAAATGTTTTTGGAAATCTTCGCTTCGACCTTCGCTCATAAAATGAATAGGAATACCAGAAGTGTTTGAAGTAACAAGTGTTCCTGGTTTTCTGTGCTTGTCTATTTGTTCAAAAACTGATTTTTTAATATCTAATCTTTCTACAACTACCTCGATGACCCAATCTACATCTTTTATTTTTGCGATATCATCGGTTAAATTTCCTGTAATGATGCGTTCTGCAAATTTTGGATGATAAATAGGGGAGGGCTTTGATTTTAGAGCATTCGCTAAACTATCATTTACAATTCGGTTTCTTACTACTTTATTTTCAAGTGTTAAACCTTTTTTCTGTTCAGCTTCATTTAGTTCACGAGGTACAATATCGAGTAGTAAAACTTCTACACCAATATTGGCAAAATGGCAGGCAATACCTGAACCCATTATCCCTGAACCAACTACAGCAACTTTTTTAATTGTTCTCTTCATTGTTTCTTATTCTGGTTGATTGAATATGTTTTTGTCTTGTATTAATTCGGTGATTACATCAGCAACTTCCATAAAATGTATAATTTTTTCATCAGAAATTTGCTTCCTAACAGTTTCATTAAATTTTAAAACTGTTTGTTTAGATAATTCTCTTTTTATTTTACCTTCTTCAGTTAAATATACCAGCACTCCGCGACCATCAGTGGGATTAGGTTTTCTATAAATTAATCCTTTTTCTTCCATTGATTTTAAGGTACGAGTAAGACTAGTAGCTTCCATACCCATACGATTGCTAATACTGGTTGAAGGTGTTCCGTCTTCTTTGTCTATACTTAATAATGCAAATCCTACAGCCATAGAGCCGCCATATTTTGCAGCTTCTTCATTGTACATTCTTGAAACAGCTTGCCAAGTAGTGCGTAATATATAATCGATTGTTCTATCTTTCATATTTGTAAAATTTATTCCTTATCGTTAAACTCAAAACTTTTGGAATATTGTTTTTAGTTATATTTGTAAATACAAATTACCATCTTATAGTAATTTTATATTTTGAATTCAAAAATCAAATATAATAAAAAATACTATGCACGCATAATAAAAATTGTTAAAATTTTATGCGTGCATATAAAATAAGTAAACTTGCTTTAAATGAGAGTTAAGTGAAGTTTAAATTTTGTTGTGGTTTACGTCATTTAAAAACTGTATAACTCCAGGAATATATGTTGTCTGATCATCATATTGTGAAAGATGACTTCCGTTAGGGCAAAATAGAAATCTACCATTTTGCACTTCTTTTGACATCCATTCCATATGTTTTGGATCCATAGTATCGTGTTTTGAACCAATAACTAAAGTTGGAATTGTAAGGGTTTTTAATTTATCTCTAACATCCCAATTTTTTAAAGTGGCATTTCCTGTTATCCCAAATTCACTTGGGCCTTGCATATAAATGTAAACATTTGGATTAAGGTGTTTGAAACAACGGTTAACAGCTTCAGGCCATTCATTGAGTGGTTTTCTTAGAATATGTTCTGTGTAATAATATTTAAAGAGTAATTCTTGGTATTTTGGATTGTGGTAATCTTTGTTTTTTTCAAAATTTTTGATTTGTTGAAAAACTTCCGTAGGTAGTTTAGGTCCTAAAACTTCTTCGGCGTACTTATTATATAAAGGAGCGCTTGACATCATATTTGAAATGATTAGACCTTTTAAATTACTTTGATATTTAAAAGCATATTCCATTGCAAGGATTCCGCCCCACGATTGACCTAGTAGATAGAAATTATCTTTATTTAAACCTAAAGCTTTGCGAACTTGTTCTACTTCATCAACAAATCGTTCATTTGTCCAAAGACGGTTGTCATTAGGTTGGTCACTATAATAAGAACCTAATTGGTCATAATAAATATATTCTATTCCTTCTTGAGGAAAAAATCCATCAAAACACTCATATAGTTCGTGAGTAACGCCTGGACCACCGTGAAGGAGTAATACTTTTATTTTAGGATTGTTTCCAATTCTTTTTGTCCATATTTTGAATTCTCCAGCAGGAGTTTTGATTGGAATCATTCGAATACCTCCAGAAAATTGATCTTCGGGATTCTCAAATTTGAAATAGTCTAAATGAGAAACTTCTTCTTTGTTTTTACATCCAAAAAATAAAGTTATCAGAATTGAAAAACAGAGAAGAAGTTTATTGTTCATAACAAATGAATTAGTTATATATTTTGTCGTATAAAGTCTTGTATTTTTCTAAAACTACCTTACGTTTTAATTTTAGGGTAGGTGTTAGTTCTCCACCTTCAATAGACCAGATAGTTGGTGTAAGTTCAAACTTTTTAACTTGTTCCCAATTTCCGAATTTGGTATTATGCTCGTTTATTTCTTGTTGGATACGATTGATAACTTCAGGATTAGAGGCTAATTCTTCATTAGTTGTGCCAATGTTTATTTTGTGTAGTTGCGCCCATTCTCTTACAAAATCAAATGCAGGTTGTATAATAGCTCCAGGCATCTTTTGTCCTTCACCAATAATCATAATTTGTTCTATAAATCGAGATTGTTTGAAAGTGTTTTCTAACATTTGAGGTGCTACATATTTACCACCTGAGGTTTTAAACATTTCTTTTTTACGGTCGGTGATTCGTAAAAAGCCATCTTTGTCAAATTCGCCTATATCACCAGTATGAAAGTAACCATCTTTTATAACTTCGGCTGTTTGAACTTCATCCTTATAGTATCCCATCATTACATTAGGACCTTTGCAAAGAATTTCGCCATCTTCGGCAATTTTTACTTCAACATTTTTTATTAGTTTCCCTACAGTACCAACTCTAAATAATCCATTTCTCATATCATTTACAGATATTACAGGAGAAGTTTCAGTTAGTCCATAACCTTCCATTACAGGCATATCGGCAGCTGCAAATACTCTCGTTAATCTAGTCTGTAAAGCAGCACTTCCAGAAACCATCATTTTTACATTTCCGCCAAGGGCTTCTTGCCATTTGCTAAAGATTAGTTTGCGAGCTATTTTTAGTTGGAATTCATACCAAAAACCATTTTGACCGTATGGTTCATATTTTAGTCCTAAATCTATTGCCCAGAAAAATAATTTTTTCTTAAGACCAGTTAATTCGGTTCCTTTTGCATAAATTTTATCATATACTTTTTCTAATAATCTAGGTACTACAGAGAATACATCTGGCTTAACTTCTTTGAAGTTATCTGAGATTTTTTCTATAGATTCTGCAAAATAGATGGATATTGAATAATATTGATATATATAAAGGATAACTCTTTCAAAAATATGACAAATAGGTAAGAAACTCATCGCTTTTGCTTGTCCTTCAACTAATGGAATGCGATCTGAACTATCTAATACATTTGAAACTATATTGTTATGTGATAACATTACACCTTTAGGTTTTCCTGTAGTTCCAGAGGTGTAAATGATGGTTGCTAAATCAGATGCTTTTACATTATTTTTACGTTCTTCAACAAAATTTTGTGTTGAACTGTCTTTCCCTATAACTAACAAATCTTTCCAGTTGTTTTCGCCTGCTATTTCATCAAATGTATAAACACCTATTAAACTAGATACATTCGATTTTATTGCATTTAATTTTTTTAATACTTCTAGATCAGATACGAAACAATATTTGGATTCTGAGTGATTTAAAATGTATTCATAATCTTGCGCTGATATTGTTGGATAAATTGGAACTGTTTGTGCGCCCGTTTGCAAAACACCTATATCCATAATGTTCCATTCGGTTCTATTATTCGAAGAAATAATAGCTATTTTATCATTTTTTTGAACACCCATTGTAATAAGTGCTCTAGATATAGCATTTGCTTTGTCTAAATATTCTTGGGTGGATGTTTTTACCCATTCTCCATTATATTTGGTAACAAGTGCATCAGGTAAGTTGTTTTTTTCCAATTGGTAATATGGAAAATCAAATAAGCGTGTAATGTTGGTCATTATGGTCGATTAAAAAAATTGGGAGTGCAAAATAAGAAATAAAAATGAATATTTAATTTCATTCTTTATTAAAATCAATAGATAAAGAATTTACACAATATCTAGTGCCAGTTTTAGTAGGTCCGTCATCAAAAACGTGTCCGAGATGTCCACCACATTTAGCACAAAGAATTTCTGTGCGTTGCATACCAAAAGAAATATCTTTTTTGTATTCAATTTTTCCTTGAATGGCATCATCAAAAGAAGGCCAACCACATTCTGATTTGAATTTTGAAGTACTTTCAAATAAAGGTTCGCCACAACCTCCACATACATATGTACCTTTGTCAAAATGTAAATTGTATTCTCCTGTATTTGGATATTCTGTTCCTTTTTCTCTTAAAATTTGATAGCGTTCGTCACCTAATTGGGTTTTCCATTCAGTATCGGATTTTTCAACTTCATATTTCATAGTGTTTTTCTTAAAATATTTTGTTTTGACTTGAACATAATTGTGTCAAGGTTTGCATTAAAGTTAATAAATATTTTGATAAATTATTCGTTTATAAATTCTATTGTTTTTTTAATAACATTATCATCACCTAATATTTTTCTGTGTCCAAGTTTTTCGGTTTCAAAAAAAGTTCCATTTTCTAAGTGTTTGTGAATGTTTATTCCACAAGAAATAGGTACTTCATAATCATTTTTATCATGAATAACTAATGTAGGTATTTTGACACTTTTGGCAGCATAATGAGCCGCATAATTTTCCATTGGTTCCCCAAATCTTTTTTCGAATAGCAGTCTCATTTTTTCTGCAACTATTGGTTTGAGTTCTAATTTTTTGACAAATTCGTGAAGTATATCTATTATTTTATCACCACTACCTATTACAACTAGTTTTTTTATATTTAATCCTCGTTTTACAGAGTTTAATAAAGCCATTCCTCCTAATGAATGTCCTATGGCAAATTCAAAAGGACCATACAAACGTTCAAGCTCAAGGTTTGTAGCAATAAACTCAGGCATCAAAGTGGTTTTTGTTCCAGATTTTCCGTGAGCAGGAGCGTCATAACTCACTGTTGAATATCCTTTATTTAATAGTTCATCTGCAATTTTATATAATTGGGTTCCTCTACCAGACCAACCATGAACTAGCAGTATCTTTTTATCACTATTACCATATTGATATACGTTTACTTCTTTTTTTATTTTTGGAACAAAAACTTTACTTTGATTAGCATTTTTGTCCATTTGTAATTCTCGTTTAGGAGTTTTATGCTTTATGGGTGTGGTGAAAATTTTTGCTCCAAATTTTGCTACCCAATCTGTTGAGACAAATTGTATTGTTTTTGCAGTATAAATTATAAATTTAGGAACTTCGATACCTTGTTTTTTCTTATTTTTCAAAATGATTTTTTTTGATAGCAATTTAGTAATTAAAACGCTTTGGTATGAATTTTGATTCTTAAAAAAAATATAAAATCTATATTTTTAAATTAAAAATAAGTTATCAAAAATTGTAACTTTGTAATAAATCATAAACAAATCAAATAATGAAAAAAGGAATATTATTATCTAGTTTAGGTATTTTTGCATTTATGGTGGGTTGTGCCACAAATCCTTTTACAGGAAAAAGTACTTTAGCGCTAGTTCCAGATAGTCAAATTTTTCCATCATCTTTTCAACAATATAGTCAGTTTTTGTCTGAAAATAAAGTGATTACTGGTACAAAAGATGCTCAGCGAGTAGAAAATATTGCTAATAAGATTAGAGTTGCTGCCGAAAGATGGTTAACCGCAAATGATAAAGCGACGTATTTGAAAGATTACAAATGGGAATACAAACTTGTTGATAGCAAGGAAGTGAATGCTTGGTGTATGCCTGGAGGTAAAATAGTGGTTTATACAGGAATTTTGCCGATTGCAAAAGATGACGCAGGTTTAGCTGCAGTATTAGGCCATGAGGTTGCACATGCACTTGCTAATCATGGTCAACAGCGAATGAGTGCTGGTTTGTTACAGCAATTAGGAGGTGCGGGCGTAGCTATTGCTACAGGAAATAAAAGTCAAGAAACACAGCAGGCTGCTATGCAAGCTTATGGTGCAGCATCTACGGTAGGTGGTATGTTACCGTTTAGCCGCGCTCACGAAAGTGAAGCAGATATGATAGGTTTAACCTTAATGGCAATTGCAGGATATAATCCTGATAATGCAGTTTCGTTATGGGAGCGAATGTCAGAAAAATCAGGTGGACAGGCACCGCCAGAATTTATGAGTACACATCCGTCTAATGAAACACGAATTGCAGACATCAAAAAATGGTCACCACAAGCTAAAGCAGAAGCAGCTAAGTTTGGAGTTAAACTCAAATAAAAAGAAATTACTTTTTTTTATAGTCCCGAATTTTCGGGACTTTTATTTTTATATTTGGTCTCACAAAGTTTATAGATATGCAACAACTTCCTAAAGGTCATAAAAAATTACTTAACGCCTGGGCATTTTACGATTGGGCGAATTCGGTTTATAGTCTTGTCATTGCTTCAGCAATATTTCCAATTTTTTACGATTTAATTTTTAAAAAACGAAACAATTATGTTGATATTTTAGGCTATCATTTTAAAAGTACAGCTACTATTTCTTTTGTCACAGCTATTGCATTTATGATTGTTGCTTTTATGTCACCAATATTATCTGGAATTGCTGATTATGTGGGGAATAAAAAGGCTTTTCTTCGTTTCTTTTGTTATATGGGAGGATTGTCTTGCATTGGTTTGTATTGGTTTTCACCCGATAATTTTTTCTTGAGTTACACCATTTACTTATTTGGATTAATAGGTTTTTGGGCAAGTTTAGTTTTTTATAATTCGTATTTACCTGATATTGCTTATCCAGAACAACAAGATGCGGTAAGTGCCAAGGGGTTCTCAATGGGGTATTTAGGTAGTACACTTTTATTGATAATTAATCTAATAATGGTGATGTCAGTGCCAAAGGAAGCTCCACTTGAACAACATTTGAATATGATGAGATACTCATTTATAATGGTTGGAATATGGTGGATAGGTTTTAGTCATATAACTTATTATTATTTGCCTAAAGGGATTTCTACTGGCCATAAAGTTACTAAGGCTGTTATACTTGATGGTTTTCACGAACTTCGAAAAGTTTGGAATGATTTAAAACAGAATATAGTTCTTAAAAGATATTTGGCAAGTTATTTTGTTTTTATAATGGCTGTTCAAACGGTAATGCTTATCGCAACTTATTTTGGAGCTGAAGAAATTATATGGGAAACAGAAAGCCAAAAAACTACGGGTTTAATTATAAGTATATTAGTTATCCAATTAGTTGCTATTATAGGAGCATTTTTTACCTCAAGAGCTTCTGCGAAGTTTGGAAATATTAATACTTTAATTTTTCTTAACGCTTTTTGGGCAATTTTATGTTTAGTGGCTTATTTTGTTGAAACTCCGAATGGGTTCTATATTACTGCTGGGTTTGTAGGACTAGTAATGGGAGGGATTCAATCTTTAGCTCGTTCAACATATTCAAAATTTTTACCTGATACAACAGATACCGCTTCTTATTTTAGTTTTTACGATGTTACTGAAAAAATAGGAATTGTAATAGGAATGTCTATTTACGGAATTATTGATCAAGTAACTGGTTCAATGAGAAATTCGATAGTTTTTCTAGGAATTTTCTTTATTACTGGTGTTATTTTACTTTTAAGGATTCCTAAAGAGAAAAAATAATTATATTCGCAAAAAAAATATTCTAAATTCTTATGAAAATTAAATTTATTAAAATTTTAGCAGTTATAACGACTATGTTTTTTGCTTCTTGTAGTGTTGAATCTATTGATCCTGCTTTAGCGAATCAAAATACTAATCAACAAAGTAGTAATCCTATAGGGACACCCGTATTGACTACCTTATTAGTAAATGGAATCAGTTCTATTTCAGCTATTTCAGGAGGTAATATTACTTCAGAAGGTAATTCTCCGGTTACTTCAAGAGGTGTGGTATGGGCCACTAGTGCAAATCCTACAATTGCCAATTCAAAAACAATTGATGGTAGTGGCATAGGTAGTTTTTCATCTTCTATAATTAATCTTTCTGCTGGAACTACATATTATGTTCGTGCTTATGCAACTAATTCAAATGGTACAGCTTATGGGAATCAAATCATATTTGTTACTCCTGGTGGAAGTAGTGGAAGTTCCGGATTTGCAATGACAGCTTTGATAAATGGTGTTCAATTTCAGGCTAATACACCTTTTGGAGATAATAATTTTTCTTCGACAAATATTTGGAGTTATTTCCCTATAGATGATTACATAATGTTACAAGGCAGACAAGGAGGGCTTTTAGGTAATCCAGAAATAAATATTTGGTTAAAAAAATCAGATATTGCTGTAGGTACTTATACTATTGGTGCTGAGACTTTTAGTACACCTCCAAGTCATTTTATTGACTTGACAGACAATAGTAGTGCAGCTCCAGGATCTGAATACACTAAAGACGGAACTATTACAATAACTGCGGTTGATACTGCGTCAAAAATGGTAAAAGGAACTTTTAGTTTCAGAACAACTGCTAATGTAAATGATCCTGCTTCGCCAATAACTTTTACAGTTACTAATGGAACTTTTAATTATAAATACGCTAATTAAGAAATGTTTTTAAAAAAATAAAAAGTCAAACTTTTGTTTGACTTTTTTTATGGCATAAAACTTGACTAGTTAGAGTGCTGAATGTTAAAAAAAATGATTTTAAATATTGATTTTCAGTATGATGATTGTTTTTATTGCAATACCTTTGTAATAGAAATTGTCTATGTTTAATGACAAAATGACTTAAATTTTATATGTCTCAACAAAAAATACTTACAATTGACAGTTTGTCACTTCAGGAATTAGATCACGAAGCAGATTTAATTCCTCTAATGACTCCAGAAGATGAAGAGGAAATGGCAAATGAAGAACTTCCGTTCGATTTACCAATCTTACCGCTTAGAAATACAGTTTTATTTCCTGGAGTAGTAATTCCAATTACTGCTGGTAGAGATAAATCTATAAAGCTTTTAAATGATGCTAATGCATCAGATAAAATTATTGGAGTAGTTTCTCAAATAAATGAGGAAGATGAAGATCCTAATGAAAATCAAATCAATAAAGTAGGTACAGTAGCGCGCATCCTTCGTGTATTAAAAATGCCTGATGGAAATGTTACCGTAATACTTCAAGGTAAAAAACGTTTTGAAATAGAAAGGATTACTACTGTTGAGCCTTATTTAAAGGCTACAATAAAAGAAGTTTCAGAGACAAGACCAGATAAAAAAGATAAAGAATTTTCTGCAATTATAGATTCTGTTAGAGAACTTGCTATTGAGATTATTAAAGAGAGTCCTAATATTCCAACCGAAGCTACTTTTGCTATCAAGAATATAGAAAGTAATTCATTTTTAGTAAACTTTGTTTCTTCAAATATGAATCTTTCTGTTGAAGAAAAACAGCAATTATTGGAGATAAATGATTTAAAGGAACGTGCTTTGAGTACTTTGAAACATATGAACATCGAACTTCAAAAGTTAGAGTTGAAGAATGATATTCAATCCAAAGTTCGTTTTGATTTAGATCAACAACAACGCGAATATTTCTTGCAACAACAAATGAAGACTATCCAAGAAGAATTGGGTGGTAATTCTACCGAGCAAGAAATTGATGAAATGCGTAAAAAAGCGAAATTGAAAAAATGGGATGCTAAAACGGGAGAACATTTTGAAAAAGAGCTTCAAAAATTGCAAAGAACCAATCCTAATTCTCCAGATTTTGGTATTCAACGTAATTATCTAGAATTGTTTTTAGAGTTACCTTGGAATGAATATTCTGTTGATAATTTTGATTTAAAATTTGCTCAAAAAATATTAGATAGAGATCATTTCGGATTAGAAGATATTAAAAAGCGAATTATAGAGCATTTAGCAGTTTTGAAATTGCGTAATGATATGAAATCGCCTATTTTATGTTTTACAGGACCTCCTGGTGTTGGTAAAACATCTATAGGAAAGTCTATAGCTGAAGCGTTAGGGCGTGAGTATGTTAGAATGTCTCTTGGAGGTTTGCGTGATGAAGCTGAAATTAGAGGGCATCGTAAAACCTATATTGGAGCAATGCCTGGTCGTATTTTACAAAATCTAAAAAAGGCCAAAACATCAAACCCAGTTTTTGTTCTAGATGAAATTGATAAGTTATCAAGTAGTCATAATGGAGATCCCTCTTCAGCATTGTTAGAAGCGCTTGATCCAGAGCAAAACAAAGAATTTTATGATAATTTCCTTGAAATGGGATTTGATTTGTCTAAAGTGATGTTTATTGCGACTTCAAATAATATTTCTGCTGTGCAACCTGCGCTTCGTGATCGTATGGAAATTATTACGATGACAGGTTATACCATAGAAGAAAAGATAGAAATAGCAAGGCAACATTTAGTTCCAAAACAAATAAAAGAGCACGGATTGACTAATAAGCAGTTTTCAATTGCTAAAAAACAAATTGAAAAAATTGTAGAAGGTTATACTCGTGAATCAGGTGTGCGTGGTTTAGAAAAGAAAGTGGCACAAATGGTTCGAAATGCAGCTAAATCAATCGCGCTTGAAGAAGAATACAATGTCAAAGTAACTGATGAAGATATTATTAAAGTATTAGGAGCAGCTAGGCTTGAACGTGATAAATATGAAAATAATGATACAGCTGGCGTTGTTACAGGTTTAGCTTGGACGAGCGTTGGAGGAGATATTTTGTTTATAGAATCTATAATTTCAGAAGGTAAAGGGACTCTGACTTTTACTGGAAATATGGGAACGGTAATGAAAGAATCTATCACTATCGCAATGGAGTATGTAAAAGCTAATGCAAAAAAACTAGGCATTAATTCTGAAATTTTCACAAAATATAATATTCATGTGCATATTCCTGAAGGTGCCACTCCTAAGGATGGACCGAGTGCAGGTATAGCAATGTTAACTTCTTTGGTTTCTTTGTTAACTCAAAAAAGAGTGAAAAAGAATTTAGCTATGACTGGAGAGATAACTTTAAGAGGTAAAGTGTTGCCAGTAGGAGGTATCAAAGAAAAAATACTTGCTGCTAAAAGAGCTAAGATAAAAGAGATTATTTTGTGTGAAGAAAATAAAAGAGATATTGACGAAATAAAATCGGATTATCTTGAGGGGCTAACCTTTCATTATGTGACTGAAATGAACGAAGTTTTAGAAATTGCAGTTACAAAAGATAAGGTAAAAAATGCTAAAAATTTATAATTTAAAAAACGACTAAATATTTAGTCGTTTTTTTTTATAAAAAATAATATCTTCGCTTTTACGTTATTTAAATATGTCAATACGAAAAATAGTTATCAGGTTATTGTTTATTGCTACTTATTTCTCTACTTATAGTCAAGTAGGAGGAGAGAGCGTTTACAGATTTTTGAATTTAGTTACATCTCCTAGGCAAGCTGCCTTAGGTGGAAAAACTATTTCACTTTATGATTACGATGTTAATCAGCCATTGTTTAATCCAGCTTCAATAAATGAAGAGATGAATAATAGAGCTGCGCTCAATTATGCCAGCTATTTAGGGGATATAAATTATGGTACAGCAGCTTATGCTCATACTTTTTCAAAATTAAAAACCATACATTTTGGAGTTAATTATATTAACTATGGAAAATTTGATGGTAGAGATGAGTATGGTAATCCAACTGGGAATTTTTCAGGAAGTGAAACAGCCTTGTCTTTAGGTTATGCCTATACGATTCCAAATTCTAAAGTGCATATTGGTGCAAATGCTAAATTTATTTCTTCAAGTTTAGAATCGTATTCTTCATTTGGGATTGCTTCAGATATAGGAATTACGGCAATAAGTAAAAGCGGAAATGTGCATTATGCCCTAGTTGTGAAAAATGCAGGAACTCAGTTATCTACTTATAATGGATTAAAAGAAGATTTGCCTTTTGAGGTAATAGCAGGCATTTCCCAAGAATTAGAAAAAGCACCTGTACGTTGGAATTTAACATTAGAAAATCTTCAAAAATGGAATGTAGCATTTTCTAACCCAGCAAGAACGCAGCAAACCATTGATGGTGGTGTAATTGAAGAGAAAATTACATTTTTAGATGAAGCCATTCGTCATATAATTATTGGAGCAGAATTATTTCCTAAAAAGGCATTTAATATTAGATTAAGTTATAATTTCCGTCGAGCGGCAGAGCTTAAAATTATTGATCAAAGAACTTTTGCTGGATTTTCTGGAGGTTTTGGAATTAGATTTAAAAAATTTAGATTTGACTATGCTTATTCAAGATATAGTTTAGCATCTAACACTTCATTATTCGGGGTGATGATTAATTTGTAAAGATTTTGAGAAAAATAACAATTGCAATAGATGGCTTTTCTTCAACTGGGAAAAGTACTTTAGCGAAACAAGTTGCCAAATATTTAGGATATGTTTATGTTGATACAGGTGCAATGTATCGTGCTGTTACATTATTTGCAATGCAAAATAGTTTGATAGACCAATTTGAGTTTAACAAGGATGAGTTGGTTAATAATCTTTCAAAAATTAATTTAAAATTCCAGTTTAATCCAGAATTGGGTTTTGCAGAAATGTATTTGGATGATGCTAATGTAGAAAAACAAATACGTTCCTTAGAAGTTTCTAATTATGTCAGCCAAGTTGCTGAAGTTTCTCAAGTCAGAACAATGCTTGTTAAACTTCAAAAGCAAATGGGTAAGAATAAAGGAGTTGTGATGGATGGAAGAGATATAGGAACAGTAGTTTTTCCTGATGCTGAATTAAAATTATTTATGACCGCTCGTGCTGATGTTCGTGCACAAAGAAGATTTGATGAATTGAGCGAGAAGGGTCAATTGGTTTCTTATGATAGAGTTTTAGAAAATGTTCTTCAAAGAGATTTCATAGATACTAATCGTGAAGATTCTCCTTTAGTTAAAGCAGATGATGCTATTGAAATTGATAACTCCGAACTTACAAGAGAACAGCAATTTCAAAAAGTAATTGATTTAGTCAATTCTAAATTATAATTCCACTTATATTCAGTAAAATAAAGGTTAGTCTAGTTGTTTTAGTTGTAAAATTTACTGTTTGTTGCTATTTAAATAAGTATTTTTTTATAGATTTACCAGCTTTTTTAAATCAAACAAAAACCAAATTATGAATATTAAATTTAGACTAACCTTGATGAGCTTCTTGCAGTTTTTTGTATGGGGAGCTTGGTTGATTACTGTTGGAAATTATTGGTTTGGAACCAAACAATGGAGTGGAGCTGAGTTTGGAGCAATATTTTCTACATTAGGAATTTCTTCAATCATTATGCCTGCCATTACAGGAATTGTTGCTGATAAATGGATGAATGCTGAAAAGTTGTATGGGATACTTCATATTTTAGGAGGTTTATGTGTTGCTTATTTGCCTCAAGTTGATAATCCTTCAGCTTTTTATTGGGTTATTTTTGCGGCAATGATGTGTTATATGCCTACAATTTCATTGTCAAATTCAGTAGCTTATAACATTCTAAAGAATAATGATTTTGATGTTATTAAAGTTTTTCCACCTATTCGAGTTTGGGGAACTGTTGGTTTTATTGTAGCAATGTGGATTACAAATTTATCTGGTAATAAGGCTTCTGCTAATATGTTTTATATATCTGCTTTTGCAGCTATGATACTTGGAGTTTATTCCTTTACTCTACCTCAATGTCCACCTCAAAAATTGATTGAAGAAAATGCCACATTGTCAAAAAAATTAGGATTAGATGCTTTTAAGTTATTTGGAACTTATAAAATGGCATTGTTTTTTGTTTTTTCAATGTTTTTAGGAGGAGCTCTTCAACTAACAAATATGTACGGAGATACTTTTTTGTCTGAATTTGCAAATATGCCTCAATATAAAGATTCGTTTGTAGTAAAATATTCGACAATTATTATGTCAATCTCACAAATATCTGAGACCTTATTTATATTAGCAATTCCTTTTTTCTTAAAACGTTTTGGTATTAAGCAGGTTATGCTTATTTCAATGTTGGCTTGGGTGTTACGTTTTGGTTTGTTTTCTTATGGAAATCCAGCAGATGGATTATGGATGATTATTTTGTCGTGTATAGTATACGGAATGGCGTTTGATTTTTTCAATATTTCGGGTTCACTTTTCGTTGAAACTTCAACAGATTCTAAAATACGTTCATCAGCACAAGGGCTCTTTATGATGATGTCAAATGGTTTTGGAGCATTTTTTGGCGGATTAGTAAGTGGTAAGGTTATAGATGCATTTTATACTAATAATGGAGTAAGAGATTGGCATAGTATATGGTTTGCATTTGCAGTTTATGCATTGATTATAGCAGTTGCATTCGCAGTTTTATTCAAGCATAAACACGATCCAAAAGATGTAGAAAGTATTAGTCATTAAAAGTAGTTTTATATTTTTTTGAGCCAGTAAGTACTCTTACTGGCTTTTTTGTTTAAATTATAAGAAAAACTATTTGGTAATTAATAATTTATGACTAATTTTGCGCACCTTTTGGCGATAATGAGTTTCCTTTAGGTATCAAGCTTTTATATGTAAAACAACTTCTGTTTTTAATCGCTTTATGAAACTCAAATAAAAACAGAATACAAATTATTTATCAGACATGTCTGAAATTTCAAAAACACAAGAACAATTTTTAGCAGATTTTAACTGGCATAACTATGCTGAAGGTATTGATGCAGTTGATGCTAAAAATTTACAAGAATTCGAAGATTTAGTAGCAAAAACTTTCATTTCTACTGATGCTGAAGAAGTTGTAGAAGGAGTAGTAGTAAGAATTACTGAAAGAGATGCTATTGTAGATATCAATGCGAAATCTGAAGGTGTTATTTCATTAAACGAATTCCGTTACAATCCAGCTTTAAAAGTTGGTGACAAAGTAGAAGTATTAATCGATATCCGTGAGGATAAAACGGGTCAATTAGTTTTATCTCACCGTAAAGCTCGTACTATCAAAGCTTGGGATAGAGTTATCGCTGCTAATGAGTCTGGAGAAATCGTTAATGGTTTCGTAAAATGTAGAACTAAAGGTGGTATGATTGTAGATGTTTTCGGAATCGAAGCTTTCTTACCAGGTTCTCAAATCGATGTTAAACCTATCCGTGACTACGATCAATATGTGAACAAAATGATGGAATTCAAAGTGGTAAAAATCAACCACGAATTCAAAAACGTTGTTGTTTCTCACAAAGCGCTTATCGAAGCTGATATCGAAGTTCAGAAAAAAGAAATCATTGGTCAATTAGAAAAAGGTCAAGTATTAGAAGGTGTTGTTAAAAACATCACTTCTTACGGTGTATTCATTGATTTAGGAGGTGTAGATGGATTAATCCACATCACTGACTTATCTTGGTCAAGAATCAACCACCCATCTGAAGTGTTAGAATTAGACCAAAAATTAAACGTTGTAATCTTAGACTTTGATGATGAGAAAACACGTATCCAATTAGGTTTAAAACAATTAAACGCTCACCCTTGGGATGCTTTAGATGCTAACTTAAATGTAGGTGATAAAGTAAAAGGGAAAGTTGTTGTTTTAGCTGATTACGGTGCTTTCATCGAAGTTGCTGAAGGTGTTGAAGGTTTAATCCACGTTTCAGAAATGTCTTGGTCAACTCATTTAAGAAGTGCTCAAGATTTCGTGAAAATTGGTGATGAAGTAGAAGCAGTTATCTTAACTCTTGATAGAGACGAAAGAAAAATGTCTTTAGGTATCAAACAAATGACTCAAGATCCTTGGACAGATATTACAGCTAAATATCCAGTAGGTTCTAAACATACAGGAACTGTAAGAAACTTTACAAACTTTGGTATTTTCGTAGAATTAGAAGAAGGTATCGATGGTTTAGTTTACATTTCTGATTT
The DNA here is from genome assembly GCA_030053945.1 of Limnohabitans sp. Lineage (GTDB taxonomy): Bacteria > Bacteroidota > Bacteroidia > Flavobacteriales > Flavobacteriaceae > Flavobacterium. Next base: position 2,547 of record JASGCW010000053.1, on the reverse strand, counting down.
ATCTTGGACTAAGAAAATCAAACACCCATCTGAATTTGTTAACGTAGGTGATAAATTAGATGTTGTTGTGTTAGAGTTAGACGTAGATGCTCGTAAATTGTCTTTAGGTCACAAACAAACTACTGCTAACCCTTGGGATAAGCACGAAGATGCTTTTGCAGTAGGAACAGTACACAATGGTACTATTTCTGAAATGGTTGACAAAGGTGCAACTGTAGATTTCGGTGATGATGTAGTTGCGTTTATCCCAACTCGTCATTTAGAAAAAGAAGATGGTAAAAAATTGAAAAAAGGTGATACTGCTGACTTTAAAGTAATTGAGTTCAACAAAGAATTCAAAAGAGTAGTAGCATCTCACACAGCTATCTTCCGTGAAGAAGAAGAGAAAGTTGTAAAAGAAGCTGAGGCTAAAACTACAACTTCAACTCAATCTGAGAAATCAACTTTGGGTGATATCGACGCTTTAGCTGAATTAAAAGCTAGAATGGAAAAAGGAGAGAAATAATCTTCTTTAAAATAAATTCTAAAAAGTCCTGCAATTTGCAGGACTTTTTTTATAACTCATTTTTTTATCCAAAAAAATCCTTAATTTTACACCCCAAACACAACTAGTTACAATGAGTCAAAAAACTTTGCTCACTTCTAAGGAAGTAGATATAATACTTCATCGTTTGGCTTGCCAGCTTATAGAAAATCATTTAGATTTTTCGCAAACAGTTTTAATAGGAATACAGCCAAGAGGTGTTTTTTTAGCTAATAGATTAAAAGCAATACTAGTAACCGAGTATAAAGTTCCTGAGGTTAAACTAGGATTTCTAGATATTACTTTTTTTAGAGATGATTTCCGTCGCGGAGAAACTTTAGAGGCTAATAAAACCCAAATTGATTTTTTAGTAGAAGGAAAAAAAGTCATTTTTATCGATGATGTACTTTATACAGGTAGAAGTATTAATGCAGCTTTGCAAGCAATTCAATCATTTGGAAGACCAAGTGAAGTAGAATTATTGGTACTTATAGATAGACGTTTTAGTCGTCATTTGCCTATTCAGCCAGATTATAGAGGAAGACAAGTAGATGCCATAAATAATGAAAAAGTTGTAGTGAAGTGGGAAGCAACTCACGGAGAAGACTTAGTAGAATTAATAACAAAATAAAATGAAGGAATTAAGCGTAAACCATCTGTTAGGAATTAAATATATTAACGAAGACGATATTCAGCTTATTTTTGAAACAGCAGATCATTTTAAAGAGGTTATTAATCGTCCTATAAAGAAAGTGCCTTCTCTTCGTGATATTACTATTGCTAATATATTTTTCGAAAATAGTACAAGAACTAAACTTTCATTTGAATTAGCTCAAAAAAGGCTTTCGGCAGATGTAGTAAATTTCGCTGCATCAAGTTCGTCAGTCACAAAAGGAGAAACACTTATTGATACAGTTAACAATATACTTTCGATGAAAGTTGATATGGTAGTAATGAGACATTCTTCACCTGGTGCTGCTGTATTTTTGTCAAAAAAAGTAAAAGCAAGTATTGTAAATGCTGGTGATGGCGCTCACGAGCATCCTACACAAGCTTTATTAGATGCTTATACTATTCGTGAGAAATTAGGCGATGTTGCTGGAAAAAAAGTAGTGATTGTTGGAGATATATTACATTCACGTGTGGCGCTTTCTAATATTTATTCATTGCAAAAATTAGGTGCTCAAGTAAAGGTTTGTGGTCCTAACACTTTAATTCCAAGATATATTAGAGAATTAGGGGTAGAGGTTGAACCTAATTTGAGAAAAGCATTAGAATGGTGTGATGTAGCAAATATGCTTCGTGTTCAAAACGAGCGTTTGGACATTAGTTATTTTCCAACTACTCGCGAGTATGCAATGCAATATGGAGTGGATAAACAATTATTAGATTCCTTAAATAAAGAAATCGTAATTATGCATCCAGGTCCAATTAATAGGGGAGTAGAGATTACAAGTGACGTGGCAGATTCCAAACAATCTGTAATTTTAGAACAAGTCGAAAATGGGGTTGCAGTACGGATGGCTGTAATTTATTTATTGGCATCTAAAATTAAATAACAAAAATTATTTTATTTAACTATAACAATGTTTACTTTAGTGGAAATTGAATATTGAAATAACGCTGTATGAAAGTAGATCAAAAAGGACACACGACAATTATTAAAGATACTGAAGGAAATACAAATATGTTTATTGAAAAGGTTACTAATCAGTATAATACTTTTATTGACTCCAATTTAATATTAGATATTACACACGATAAATCGGTAGATTTGAATTCGATTCAATCATTTTTGAAATTATCTGAACGACATAAGCAACATAAAAAATCTTTTGTAGTTGTGGCAGATGGAATTGATTTTAATGAACTTCCCGATGCTATTTTAGTTGTTCCTACTGTTTTAGAAGCACACGATATAATTGAAATGGAAGAAATTGAAAGAGATTTAGGTTTTTAAAAAGGTAATATAGGCAGATTCATAAGTAAGCTGATTTTAATGAAAAACATAAAAAAATCCAATT